>JAYUHT010000315.1:0-12486 GCA_043766725.1 Burkholderiales bacterium
CAACGAGCGCGTGGTGTGCGCGTTCGAGGGCCAGCACGGCCCCTTCGTGCTGGTGCTGGTGGGCGCCACCATCGTGGGCAGCATGGCCACGGTGTGGCATGGCGTGGTCAACCCACCGCGGCCGGGGCAGGTGCGCGAATGGGCCTACGCAGCAGGCCAGGTGCGGCTCGAACGCGGCGCTGAAATGGGCCGCTTTTTGCTGGGTTCAACCGTGGTGCTGCTGCTGCCCGGGGCGGTGAACTTCAACCCGGCCTGGGCGCCGGGTGGGGCAATCCGCATGGGCGATGGCCTGAGCGCACAGTAAGCTGGCGCACCCTCAACCCCTGCGGAGCCAAGCCATGATCAAGGTCAGCGTGATGTACCCCAACACCCCCGGCGCGCGTTTCGACCACGCCTACTACCGCGACAAGCACATGCCCTTGCTCAAGGCACGCATGGGCGACAAATGCGTGCGCTACACCATCGACAAGGGCCTGGCGGGCGGCGCGCCGGGTGCGCCCGCGCTTTACGTCGGCATGTGCCACGTCTACTGCAACACGGTGGAAGACTTTCAAACCGGCTTCGGCCCGCATGCCGCCGAGATCATGGGCGACATACCCAACTACACCGACTTGCAGCCGCAATTGCAGATCAGCGAAGTGGTGGTGGGCTGAAGCGTCGGGCGCGCCGTGCGCCGGCTGCCATGGCCGCAGATCGTTCTGGCCCTGGCGCTGAGCGTCGCGTTCGGCATCTCCTTCACGCATCACCCGCTGAACAGCGACGAAGGCACGACGCTCAGTGCGGCCTGGGACATCTACCGTGGCCTGGTTCCCTACCGCGACACGTTCGAGTATGTCGCGCCCGGCAGCGCCTACGCCATCGCGGCCTGGTGGCAACTGACGGGCGCGAGCTACCTGCATGCCAGGTTGCTGGCGCTGCTGTTGTTGGCCGCAAGTGGGTGGCTGTTGGCCAGCGCGGCATGGGGCGCCCAAAGCAAGGTCTGGCCGCCGGTTGTGTTGGCAGCCGTGTACTACTGGGCGTGCACCACGGCCCTGCAGCCGGTGGTGAATCACAACGTGTTCTTCGTGCTGCCGGGCACGCTGGTGGTGCTGCTGGCGCTGCGCTGGTTCTGCCGGCTTCACTGGGCCAGCCACCTGGCGCTGGGCCTGGCTTGCGGCTTGGCGTGCAGCGTGCTGCAACACAAGGGCCTGCTCATGTTGGCGGCACTGGCCGCCGCCACCGTGCTGGCCGACGGTGCCGGGTGGCGCCGGCGTGGCGCGGCCGTGGCGGCCCTGCTCGTGGGCTGCACGCTGGCGCTGCTGCCGATGTTGGCGCTGGCCGACGTGGCCGTGCTGTGGTGGCAGCTGGTTGAGTTTCCTGGCACGCGCTATTTGGCGGTACAGCATGTTGGCAGCCTGGGTTGGCTGGTTGGCGCCGTGCTGGTCGTGGCCTGGTTGTGGTGGCCACACTTGTGCCGCGCCGGGTGGCGGCGCCAAGCGCTGTGGCCGGTGTGCTGCATCCAGGTGCTGTTGCTTGCCAGTGCCTTGCAGCGCGCTGACTTTTTCCACCTCTTGTTGGCGTGCTTCCCGAGTTTGGTCTTGGCCGGGCGCCCGCCAAGTGGTGCCTTGCGCTTGCCCGTTTGGCTTCAACGGTTTTTGAACGCACCTCGCCGCCCGTGGCCTGCCGTTGCACAACCGGTGCTGCAAGGTGGGCGGCTGCTGCTGTGGGCTGGCGGCCTGTCGTTGGCCTTCGTCTACGCGCTCGGTGCCGTGCAGTTCTACTCGAAGTTGCGTGGCCAGCGCCTGGTTGAACAGGTGGTCGCGCAAATCGAGGCGGCTTGTGGCCAAGATCGGCGGCTCTTTGCGTGGCCCTTCGCCGCGGCGCTGTATGTCGAGACGCAGCGTGTCAATCCAACGCGCTATTCGCATCTGATCGATGGCTTCAACACCGACGCGCAGTTCGAAGACGCCGCCCGGGCATTGGCGCGGTCACCGCCGCCATGCGTGGTGGGGGTGCCGCACACAGCAGCGCGTTTTGGCCATACCGGGCGCAATGCCGTGGATGACTTGATCCGGCGTGAGTACAGCTTGCACTCCACGGCCCACGGCGTGCAGATCTTGCGGCGCCGCGAACCAGCAGACTAACTAACCCACCCGCCGCGATTCGCGCCCGGCGATCCAGATCGTCGCGGTGCAGATCACGGCGCCGCCAAGCAGCGTGGTCCCGGTGGGCACATCGGCAAAGATCAACCAGCCCATCAGCGCTGACCACACCAAGTCCAGAAACCGCAGGCCTTGCGTGGCCGAAATGTCGGCCAAACTGAAGGCCTTGGTCAGCGCGTAGTGGCCGGCGCTGCCCAGCACGCCGCAGAGCAAGAAGCCCAGCCACTGCCAGGCGCTGGGCCACTGCCAAGCCCACAGCGCCAGCGGCAGGCTGATCAGGCTCACAGTGATGGCTTGCCACATCAGGATCACGCCGGCGCGTTCATGCCGCGTGAGCGCCTTGGTGATGAGGAACGAGGCGGCAAACATTGGCGCTGAAGCCAGCATGATCAGGTGATGCACCCCGCCGCTGCCCGAAAGCTGCGGGCCGACGACGATCAACACACCGGCCATGCCCACGGCCGCGGCCAGCCAGCGCTCCCAGCGCATCACTTCGCCCAGAAAGAGGTAGGCGCCGATCATGACGAAGATGGGCGTGGTGAAGCCAATGGCCGTCATGTCGGCCAACGGTATGCGCGGCAAGGCGATGAACCACAAGGCCAGCCCAGCCGAGTGAAAAATACCGCGTGCAAACTGCCCGCGCACCGACTGCGGCTTGTATGCCGCCAACCCATCGCGCCACAACCACGGCGCCAGCACCACCAGGCCCATGAAGTAGCGCAGGAACTGGCTTTGCATGGCGGGCATGTCTTGCGCCAGCAGGCGCATCAGGGCATTGAGCACGCAAAAGATCATGCCTGACGCGGCCACGAGCAGCATGCCTTGAGCGGCGGGGGGCATGCGGCGGACGCGACGCTTTAACCCGGCCAGGCTGCGTTGCAGCAGGCTGCGCGTGCTGGCGTGAGGCGGGGTGGGAGGCGGGTGCAAGGGTGGCCCCATGCAAGGAGTCTAGTGGCCGCCTGCGGCGAGAATGCGCACCCGACCATGCAAAGCTTTGACATCGCCGTTATCGGCGCCGGCATTGCCGGCGCCTCGCTCGCGTGGCGTTTGGCAGGTTCGACCGCGCCTGCGCGCGTCGTGCTCATCGAGCGCGAAGAGCAGCCCGGTTTTCACAGCACCGGCCGCTCGGCCGCGATGTTCATGGCCAGCTACGGCCCGCCCATGGTGCGGGCCTTGACGCGCGCCAGCCGCAGCTTCTATCAAGCGCCACCCGAAGGCTTCACGCCAACGCCGATCCTCATTCCGCGAGGTGCGCTCTACGTCGCCGCGCCGGGGCAGTTGAGCATGTTGGATCGGGTTCAGGCCGAGTTGCAGGCCACAGGCACGGCGCTAGAACGCTGCTCGCCCGAGCAGGCCCTGGCGCGTGCGCCCTGCCTGCGCCCCCAGCAAGTGGCCGGCGCGCTGTATGAGGGCGATGCCATGGACATTGACGTGCACGCCTTGCACGGCGGCTGCCTGGGCGGCTTCAAACGCCATGGCGGCACGCTGCTCACTTCGCATGAACTGGTGGCCGCGCAGCAGGTGGGCGGTGAGTGGGCGCTGCGTTTTGCCAACGGCCAAAACTTGCGTGCCAAACAAGTGGTGAACGCGGCCGGCGCCTGGGCCGATGCGGTGGCGGTGATGATAGGTGCCAAGCCACTGGGCGTGCAGCCACGCCGGCGCAGCGCGTTTTGCTTCAAACCGCCCGATGGCGTTGACGCGCGCCACTGGCCCGCCGTGTGCGCCATCGACGACAGCTGGTACTTCAAGCCCGATGCCGGCCAACTGCTCGGCTCCCCCGCCAACGCCGACGACGTGCCCGCACACGATGTGCAGCCCGAAGAAATCGACATCGCCACCGGCATTGCCCGCATCGAGGCCATGACCACCTTGGTCATTCGCCGCCCCACGCGCACCTGGGCCGGGCTGCGCAGCTTTGCGCCCGATGGCGAACTGGTGGTCGGCCATGATGCACATTGCCCAAACCTGTTCTGGCTCGCCGGCCAGGGTGGCTATGGCATACAAAGCGCGGCCGGCGCGGCCATGTTGGCCGAGAGCTTGTTGCTGCATCGCCCGTTGCCCGAGCTGCTGCGCGAGCAAGGCGTGCTGTCGGCAGCGCTGGCGCCCGCGCGCTTTAACTGATCACATCACTTTGCAAACAGGAATGAAGAGATGAGCACTCCCGCTTCCCACCATGCCCCGGTCACCCACCGCCAAACCCTGGGCGACTTGCTGCGCCGCAGCGCCAAGCGCACGCCGGGCAAGCTGGCCGTGGCCTGCGGCACGCATCACTACACCTATGCCGAGTTTGACGCCCTGTGCGCGCGCGTGGCCGCCGGCCTGGCGCAGCGCGGCGTGGCCAAGGGCGACCGCGTGGCCGTGCTGGCGCGCAACTCGCACGCCTTTGCCGCGCTGCGTTTTGCCCTGGCGCGCCTGGGGGCGGTGCTGGTGCCCATCAACTTCATGTTGAAGCCTGATGAAGCGCGTTTCATCCTGGGCCATTCGGGCGCGCAACTGCTGGCCACCGACTCGGGCTTGGCCGAGTTGGCGCGCGCGGCAGCGCAGGGCACAGCGGTGCGTGAATTCATCTGGCTGCCCAGTGAATTGCCAACTGCACCCGCAGCGGGCATGGCGGCCTTTGATGCCCTGGCCGCCTGCCAAGCCGCGCCGCCAGAACCCGAGCTGGCGGCCAGCGACCTGGCGCAGATCGTCTACACCAGCGGCACCGAAAGCCTGCCCAAGGGCGCCATGCTCACGCACGACGCCATCGCCTGGCAGTACGTGAGTTGCCTGGTTGATGCCAGCATTGCGCAGGGCGATGTGCTGTTGCATGCGCTGCCGCTTTATCACTGCGCGCAGCTCGACGTGTTCCTCGGCCCGGCCCTGTATTGCGGCGCCAGCAACCACATCACCGCGCTGCCCACACCCGAAAATTTGCTGCCGTTGCTGCAAGCGCAGCGCATCACCTCGTTCTTCGCACCGCCCACGGTGTGGATCGCACTCATGCGCTCGCCGCTGTTCAACCAGACCGACTTGAGTGCGCTGCGCAAGGGCTACTACGGTGCTTCGATCATGCCGGTGGAGGTGCTGCGTGAACTGAGCCGGCGCTTGCCCAACGTACAGTTCTGGAACCTGTATGGCCAAACCGAAATCGCGCCGCTGGCCACCATGCTCGGGCCGGATGATCAACTGCGCAAACCCGGCTCCTGCGGGCGCGCGGTGTTGAACGTGGAGACCCGCGTGGTCGATGATGCGATGCTGGATGTAGCGCTGGGTGAAGTGGGCGAGGTGGTGCACCGCTCGCCCCAGCTCATGCAAGGCTACTTTCATGATGACGAGCGCACCAAGGCCGCCTTCGAAGGCGGTTGGTTCCATTCGGGTGACCTGGCCACGATTGACGATGAAGGCTTCATCACCATCGTGGACCGCAAGAAGGACATGATCAAGACCGGCGGTGAGAACGTCGCCAGCCGCGAAGTGGAAGAGGCGCTGTACAAGCTGGCGGGCGTGTCGGAAGTAGCCGTCATAGGCCTGCCGCACCCGCGGTGGGTGGAAGCCGTGGTCGCGGTGGTGGTGGTGAAAGACGGCGCTGCTTTGAACGAAGCCCAAGTGCTGGCCCACTGTAACGAGCAGTTGGCCAGCTTCAAGGCGCCCAAGCGCGCGGTGTTTGCCACCAGCCTGCCCAAGAACCCCAGCGGCAAGCTGCTCAAGCGCGAACTGCGCTTGCAGCACGCCAAACTTTTCGATTGATGGGAACACCATGAACCTCGACGACCTCGCCTACAAACCCGGCCTGATGCAAGGCCAGCGCATCCTCGTCACCGGCGGCGGCACCGGCCTGGGCCGGGTGATGAGTGAAGCGCTGCTGCTGCTGGGTGCCCAGGTCTACATCTGCGGCCGCCGTGGCGCCGTGGTGGAGCAGACCGCGGCCGAGCTGAACGCGGCGCACGCGGCGCAGAGCGGCGGCAAGGTCACCGGCCTGGCCTGCGACATCCGCCACCCGGAAGTCATCACCGAGATGCTCGACACCATCTGGGCCGATGGTGGTGCCCTCAGCGGGCTGGTCAACAACGCTGCGGGTAACTTCATCAGCCGCACCGAAGATTTATCGCCGCGCGCTTTTGACGCCATCGCCAACATCGTGTTCCGCGGCAGCTTCTTCGTCACGCTCGATTGCGGCAAACGCTGGCTGGCGCAGGGCCGCAGCGCCAGCGTGGTGAGCATCCTCACCACCTGGGTCTGGAACGGCTCACCCTTCACCGTGCCCTCGGCCATGGCCAAGGCGGGGCTGAATGCGATGACGCAGTCGCTCGCCGTCGAATGGGCCGGGCGCGGCATCCGCTTCAATGCCATCGCGCCGGGCCTGTTCCCCACTGAAGGCATGAGCGCGCGGCTGAACCCGGGTGGCGATGAGCACAGGGTGCAACCTGGCAACCCGATGCAGCGCGCCGGGCGCATGCCCGAGCTGGCCAACCTGGCGGTGTATTTGCTGTGCCCGCAATCGGAATACATGAACGGCCAGACCGTGGCCATCGACGGCGGCCAATTCCAAAGCACTGGGGGCAACTTCTCAAGCCTGCTGAAATGGGGTGAGGAAGAATGGCAGCAGGCGCGCCAGGCGATTGAAAAGAAAAATGCGGCAGACCGCAGCCAACGTTCCGTTTAACTTCACAACCGAGTGCTTGATCATGAACTTTCGTGCCCTGTCCATATCCGTGTCGGTTGCCCTGCTGGCCAGCCTGGCTGCCGCAGCAGCGCCGGCGCAAACCACTGTCACCGAAGCCTGGGTGCGCGGCACCGTGGGCCAGCAGCAGGCCACCGGGGCCTTCATGCGCATCACCTCGGCCCAGGGCGGCAAGCTGGTGTCGGTGTCCACCCCGGTGGCCGGCATGGCCGAGATTCATGAAATGAAGATGGACGGCAACACCATGCAGATGCGCCAGGTGCCCGCGCTTGATCTGCCGGCCGGCAAGATGGTGGAGCTCAAGCCCGGCGGCTACCACCTGATGCTGATGGATTTGAAGATGCCGATGAAGCCCGGCGCCCTGGTGCCGCTGACGCTGGAGGTGGTGGGCAAAGACGGCAAGATCGAAATCTTGCACCTCAAGGTGCCGGTTAAGCCGCTGGGCGGCGATGCCCACGGCCACTGATCTGACCAACCCGCCACCCCTACGAGGTTCGACATGAGACGCATGCTGTTCATGACCCTGGCCCTGTGCGCCAGCGCGCTGGCCCAGGCCCAACCCTGCCCCGACAAGAGCTTGATGTACTGGCAGGCCTTTCCGCCGGGGGGCGAATCAGACCTCTCGGCGCGCCACCAGCAAGTGGTGCTGAAGAAGAAGTGCCCGGCCATCGACACCATCATCCAATACAAGGCCGGCGCCGGCGGGGCGTTGATGTGGAGCACCATGAACCAGCTCGCCGGTGATGGCGTGAACATCGTCGGCGTGAACCTGCCGCACACCGTGTTGCAGCCGATGGAAGGCAACGTGCAATACAAGACGGCCGACGTGACGCCGGTGTTCTGGTTCCACTACACGCCCGACGCCTTGGTGGTGCCCGAGCAAAGCACCATCAAGACCTTTGCTGACTTCTTGAAGACCGCCAAGGAGCAACCCGGCAAGTTGAACCTCGGCGGCTCGGGCCAGAACTCGGCCAACCATGCCGCGCATGAGCGCATGAACCAGGCCTTCGGTGTGAAGACCAACTACGTGCCGTACAAGGGCACGGGCGACCTGAGCCTGGCCGTGCTGGGCGCGCATGTTGAAGGGGCCATGACCTACACGCCCTTTGCCATTGCCAACAAGGGCAAGGTGCGCGCGCTGGCCGTGGCCATGGACAAGCGCCATCCCTTGCTGCCCGATGTGCCCACGTTCAAGGAGCTGGGTGTCGATTGGGTCGATGGCGCGTTCCGCGGCATCGGGGTGCCCAAGTCAACACCACCTGATGTGCGCAAGCGTTTGTCAGACCTGTTCGCGGCGTTGAATGCGGAAGCCGAGATGAAAGAGCTGGCGGCCAAGAGCGGGTTCGAGCTGGTTAACGTTGGCGTTGAGCGGATGGACGCCTTCATGCAGGAGCGCATCAAGGTCTACACCGAGGTGGGTAGGCAGATGGGGCTGGGGAAGTAGCCGCAAAAATGCCTTGCTCACTATGTACCGGCTAAGGCTTTTATCTGGCCGGGCGAGTCCCTTTGCAAGACGGGTATGTCGAGCAACCCCAAAACTGCGCTCCAGTATTCGCGCCCCTCTTTGCCGTCCGCTTGACCATTGCCGCGCCACAAACCAGACACGTCGCTGATGACGCGATCCCGGAGTCTGAAGCAGGTGCAGCAACGGGCTTCGGCTGCACAGGCGTGCCGGCTTTCGATGAAAGTGATTCCCGCGCCTGCTTGATGAAGCCGAGCAACCGGTTGCCGTCCACCAGTTTGACATTGCGTCCATCGGCGAACGCCTTGGCATCGTTGGTGAAGCTGCCAGAAGTGACTGACCGGGCTGAACCGTAGTCACCGGCGCCGGCACCGACAACCTGTGCAAGATCAAGTAGCCGATCACCGCAAGCGTGACGCCGACCCACCAGGGCAATCTTGACACCACGTTGAGCATGTCATCTGCAAGACCTGACTCAATACTGTTAGCTTTGATGAATTTCCAGCACAATCCCGTCCCAGCTCAACAGCCGGAGGTGCACATGGCCCGAACCAAGGCGACGCTGGGAACCGCAGCGCGGCTGGCCGACTACCTGTGCGCCAGTCTGCTGGCTCGGGTGATCCCCGCCCAGGTCGTGAACGAGGTACTGGACGCCCACGGCCGCAACACCCAGCGGCTGCGAAGCTTTCCAGCCGTCGTGGGCGTTTACTACACGGTGGCCCTCAGCCTGTATCCCGAGGCGGCCTACGAGGAGGTGTTTGCCGCCATCGCGCAGGGCCTGGCTTGGGCGGCCCGGGCACGCGAGCCTGTGCTGATATCCAAGGTCTCCATCAGCAACGCCCGCGCGAAGATCGGCTGGGCACCGCTGCATGAGTTGATGCGCCGCTGCTGCCAGCCGATGGGGCAACCAGCCTTGCATCCCGAGTCCTTCTACAACGGGCTGCGCCTGGTCGCCATCGACGGCAGCAACTTCGAACTGCCGGACACGGCCGACAACGTCACCGCCTTCGGTCGCCCGGGCAGCCGCACCGGCGTGGCCGGTTACCCGCAGGCCCAGTGCGCCGTGCTGATGGAATGCGGCACGCACGCCATCATCGGCGCCAACCTTGGGCCGTATCGTGCCAGCGAGTGGGCGGTCTGCCAGCCGCTGCTGGAGTATCTGAAGCCCGGCATGCTTTGCCTGGCCGACCGCGGCTTCAGCGGTTATGAGTACTGGGCCGACGCCAGCGCCACCGGCGCGCAGTTGCTGTGGCGATGTCCCGCCAATCGAATCCTGCCGCCATTGACCGAACTGTCCGACGGCTCGTACCTCAGCAGCATCACGCCATCGGCAGTGAGCAAGGCGCAGGCGCAAGAGCGGGCCATCACCGTGCGCGTGATCGAGTACGCCCTGCCAGGGCTGCCGGACGGACAGCCGCGCTACAGGTTGCTGACCACGCTGCTGGACCCGCAGGAGGCACCGGCGCTGGAACTGGCAGCGCTGTACCACCAACGTTGGCAGGTCGAAGAGGTGTTCGACGAACTCAAGACGCACCTGCTCAGGAGCCGCCGCGTGCTGCGCAGCAAGACTGCCGAGTTGGTGCGGCAGGAGTTCTACGGTTGGGTGCTGGCGCACTACGCAGTGCGCTGGTTGCTGCACGAAGGGGCTACGCGACACCGGATACCGCACCCAGAACTGTCCTTCGCCAGCCACTTGCAACTTCTGCGACGCGAACAGGCCCCATCCGGGGCTTTTCCCCCCAACGCGGCCGGTGCTGCGTCGGCGGCATTTCGCGCTCGTGCTCCAGGAAAGCGCCAGGCTGCGGGCCGCACGCACGCTGGGCAAACGTAACCCCAGAATGCTCAAGCGACGCAATTCGCCATACGCATCGCACGACCCTGGCGCACCCAGGCGCGTGCCGCTTGACTGCACACCGCGGCTGTTACCGCCAGGGCGGTTGACAAGGCCAAAGCTGCCAGGAGCGAAGGCTTCGGGACTATGGGCACCAGACAATCCGGCAGGCTCATTTGTCCATTAAAACTAACAGTATTGAGACCTGACTAAGACCTGACTTTCTGCTCGCCAAAATTGTGCTCCCTGTCGCGTCCAGAACCATTCGACGCTGATGACTTTATGCCTGCTCTAGTCAGCCAGTTCGATATCGACAAACTTGAGTTTCTTCGGCGACACGCGGACGACACGAACGACCACCGCGCGGTTCACCATTGGTCCGATGACATCGTCCACGGCATCTTGCAGGCCGTCCACGTGCAGCGAATTGCCATCAACAACAACGTCAAGCCAGTCTTTGTCCAAGTGGAGCGCGCGCAATGTCCCGCGAAGATCCTCGACGACCTCGGCCGCTTGATCCGCGGCGTCCGGCTTTTTCCGAAGCTGCTGGCTAATACCTGTTCGATCATCAACGCCAAGAGCTACTGGGCGTGTTTCGCCAGACGAGCGCAATTCGATCCGCTCAAACGACTTCCCTGTTGGCGCAAGGTTGCGCGTTAGCTTCAAGAATGTGTTCCGATATTCTGGGTCAGGCACCAGCTTCTCCATAACTGTCGGGTCACCCGAAGCCGAGGCACTCACGATTTCAAGGAAGTGGTTTGCGATCCGATCTGGTTCGACTTCCGGCCTGAAGAAATCAGACTGGGCGGGCTTTTGAATGGCGACGGAGAACTGGTAACTGCCCGGCGCAGACTGGAATAGCCAAGGGCGGCATGCGTCCTGCAATTCTTTTGCGGGGCCACCGACTCGACGGTGCGCACTGCCGTTGAGGTATTCAATGGTGCGGTAGAAGAGCGCCTGAATCGTCTGCACCTTATCAACGATGAGGTCGAGAGGAGCGCCCCCTGTCACCACCTCGCCGCCCTTGACCGATACCATGACCTGGCCCGGCACGAAGGCGACGCCCGCCTCCTTCTTGGAGCTTTCTGTCCAAATGGCTTGAACCAGATTCCGCATGTCTTCACGTGCGAACTCAGGAAGTTCCGGGTCAGACAACATGGCGTGCGCAAGGCGCTCGGCCGACGCGAATTCGCCGGCCTTGAACCACAACGCTACGGCACTGACGGCAGTGATGCCCCTCGTGCGCAGTTTCGTTGCATCAAGCTTCCCGAGCGCCTGCTGTTCGAGTTCTGCAGCGCGTTGGTAGAGGGCTGTCGCGCTACCCAGATTTCGAGCCTTCAGCGCCAAGCCGGCTTCGATAGCCAGTTGCTCGCTCTGCGAGTGGAGGTCAGACCAAGTCATTGCCGCCCACCACACGTTTGATCGCAATGGCGCGTTCTTTGAACCCCACGACCGTCGCAATCGCTGGCAGATTGCTCGAACCCCGCTTCGCCTGCTCTATCTTCTGTCGCAACCTTGTCTGCACCGCGCCTTGCCCTCCAGCGTCTGTACCGGACACTTCAAGCCGATAGCAATGCTCCAGGTCATCAACCGCGCTACCAACAGGCGCAACGTACCAGTCTGCGCCGGTGAGCTTCTCGGCCCGCCTCACCGCCACCAGTTGCTCTTCGACCTCGACTGCTGCGAGGCACACGCCATATGCGCCGCTTTCCGTCGTGTCGATGTCGTTTGCCCATGCCGCCAAGGTTCGAGCGTCAGGCGTTGGAAAGTCGACTTGCCGTTCGCTGACGCCGTTGTCGCTGGTAATAGCAAGTATCGTCGGCGAGTCGTGATGCCTATCCAGGCAGACGGACGCTGCCTCGAAAAAGGTTCCACTCAGAGACGGCGTCAAGCCAATATGTCGTTCGTGTAGGGCATCCAGACGCAGTTGCCGCTTCGTTTGCGGAGTGTCGGGCGAAGCTTCGATCACTGATGGTCTCCCGAGATCACGTCGTTCAGAAACTTGTCTGCCGACGCCACACTGCTTGCCAGCAAACGACCAAGCGCTCGCCTGCGAGCAATGTGGGGTACCAATCGCGAGGTGCGTTGAGTACGCCTCAGTTGTTCCACCGAACTTGCCCATTCGAATTTCCTAGATTGCATCGCTGTCCGTGAGCAGTTCGCCAATGCGCGAGGGCACAACACCTCGAGCCAGCATCCGCCTGAACGCCTCGTACACATCGGTCTTCGAGCCGGCCTTGCGCACTGTGTCTTCGTCGTTGAGCCAGACGTGAACGATCACCTTGACCGGGCTTGAAGCAAAACGGAAAAACAGCCGGTACCGATCCGGCATGCCCTTCTTTACGCGCCGCCAGTTCGTGTTGTCAGAACCAAGCGTCTTGCCAAGGCG
>JAYUHT010000316.1:0-12457 GCA_043766725.1 Burkholderiales bacterium
GGAATGCTGGCGGTCGAAGGCGTGCGGCGTGCGCAAGAGCGCTTCGGCAAGGGCAAGGTCATGTCCGGCGAGCAAGCGCGCTGGGGCTACGAGAACCTGGCCCTTGACCAGAAAAAGCTCGACGCCTTGGGCTTCGCCGGCGTGATGCGGCCGGTGAGCACTTCGTGCAACGACCACATGGGTGCGGCCTGGGCCCGCATCCACACCTGGGACGGCTCGAAGTGGAACTTCTCGTCTGACTGGATGCAGTCCGACGACCAGATCCTCAAGCCGATGGTCAAGGCGGCGGCCGAGAAGTATGCGGCGGAGAAAAAGCTGACGCGCCGCACGCCGGAAGACTGCCAGAGCTGAACCGCTTGGCGGTTCAGCTCTTCGAGGCACAACGCACTGCTCTCACCCCCCTGCCGCCAAGAAGCTGGGGGCAGAGGCGCCCCGCCATGCCGGCGGGGCGGGCTCCCCACGGAGCCCTCATCAAAGCGCCGGCTGCGGCGTTTCGATGAGCTGAACAGGCCGCACCCATGTCTAACATCCTTCTCAACGTCAACGGCATCGAGGTCATCTACAACCACGTCATCCTGGTGCTAAAGGGCGTGTCGCTGAACGTGCCCGAAGGCCGGGTGGTGGCCCTGCTGGGCGGCAACGGCGCGGGCAAGACGACCACGCTGCGCGCCGTGAGCAACCTGCTGGCCGGCGAGCGCGGCGAGGTCACCAAGGGCAGCATCGAGCTGCGCGGCGAGCGCATTGAAAAGCTCAGCACGGCCGACATGGTGAACCGCGGCGTGATCCAGGTGATGGAAGGCCGCCACTGCTTTGCCCACCTGAGCATCGAAGACAACCTCATGACCGGCGCCTACACACGCAAGGACGGCAAGGCCGCCATCGCCGCCACGCTGGAGAAGGTCTACAACTACTTCCCGCGTTTGAAAACGCGGCGCACCAGCCAGGCCGCCTACACCTCGGGCGGCGAGCAGCAAATGTGCGCCATCGGCCGGGCGTTGATGGCCAACCCGAAGATGGTGCTGCTCGACGAACCCAGCATGGGCCTGGCGCCGCAGATCGTGGAAGAAGTGTTCGAGATCGTGAAGGATCTGAATCAACGTGAGAAGGTCACATTCTTGCTGGCCGAGCAGAACACCAACATGGCGCTGCGCTACAGCGACTACGGCTACATCCTGGAAAACGGCCGTGTGGTGATGGACGGCGAAGCCGCTTCGCTGCGCGAAAACGAAGACGTGAAAGAGTTCTACCTCGGCATGGGCGGCGGCGACCGCAAGAGCTTCAAAGACGTGAAGAGCTACAAGCGGCGCAAGCGCTGGTTGGCTTGACGCGCAGGAGCTGGGCATGACAGACGATTGGGGTTTGAGCGCGCCACCGTTTCGGCCCGAAGACGCGTTGGCGCACGTCAAACGTGCCCTGCGCGACCTGAAGTTAACCGAACGCGGCACGCGCTTCGAGCTGCGCGGCAAGCCCGTGGTCGAGTTGGCCGTGGTGGATGCAACCCTTCAAGCCCGCCTGGCCCGACGCCTGGCTTTGACCCCCGAGTGGGACAGCCGTGAACTCAAGGCCAGCCCCGACACGCGCAAGTTGATTGACGAAGTGAAAAAGCGGCTAGTCCGCTGGGACAGCGAAGAATGAACACCACCAAGCAGCTGCAGCGCGGCACGCAACCATGAGCGGCGACTTCCACGACGTGCTGGAATGCCGCGCGCCCGCCCGGCGTGAAGGCGTGCTCATGGCCGCCCTGCCCGCGCAAGTGGCCGCGGCGCAACGCACGGCCGCGTTTGGCGAACTGCTGGCCGGCGTGGATGCCACGGCCATCACCAGCCGCGCCGCCTTGGCGCAACTGCCGGTGCTGCGCAAGGGCGAGCTGCTGGTGCGCCAGCAGGCCACGCGCGCGTCAAGCGCGGCTTGGGATCCGTTTGGTGGCGTGTCCAACATCGGCTGGCAAGGCATGGTGCAAGGGGCCAACCGTGGCGCGCGACGCGTGTTCCAGTCGCCTGGCCCGCTGTACGAACCCGAAGGCGTTGCGGGCGACTTTTGGCGCATGGCCCGCGCCTTGTATGCCGCCGGCTTTCGCGCTGGCGAGCTGGCGCATTGCAGCTTCAGCTTCCACCTCACGCCTGCGGGTTCGATGATGGAAACGGGCGCGCTGGCCATTGGCTGCACCGTGTTTGCCGGCGGCGTGGGCAACACCGAATTGCAATTGCAGGCCATTGCCGACTTGCGGCCGCAGGGCTACATCGGCACGCCCAGCTTCCTGAAAATCCTGGTGGAAAAGGCCACTGAGACAGGCAACAACATCACGTCAATCAATAAAGCTCTGGTCAGCGGCGAAGCCTTCCCGCCCAGCGTGCGCGATTGGCTGGCCGAGCGTGGCATTGCCGGCTACCAGGCCTACGCCACGGCCGATGTGGGCTTGATCGCTTACGAAACCACGGCCCGCCAGGGCCTGGTGCTCGATGAAGGCGTCATCGTTGAAATCGTTCGCCCCGGCACGGGAGAGCCGCTGCCCGATGGCGAGGTGGGCGAGGTGGTGGTGACGGTGCTCAACGCCGACTACCCCCTGGTGCGCTTCGGCACCGGCGACCTTTCCGCCGTGCTGGCTGGCCCTTGCCCCACCGGGCGCAGCAACACCCGCATCAAGGGTTGGCTCGGCCGCGCTGATCAAACCGCCAAGGTGCGCGGCATGTTCGTTCACCCCAGCCAGGTGGCCCAGGTGCTGCGCCGCCACCCCGAACTCGGTCGCGCCCGGCTGGTGGTGGAAGGCGAGATGAGCAACGACCGCATGACGCTCAAAGCCGAGCTGTGTGCCGAGTGGGCCGCTGCACCCGAAGGTTTGGTTGAGGGCGTGGCCAAGAGCCTGCGCGACTTCACCAAACTGCGCGGCGAAGTGCAACTGGTGGCGCAGGGCAGCTTGCCCAACGACGGCAAGGTGATTGAAGATTTGCGCAAGTTTGAATGAGCGCAGGTCACCGCCGGTTGCGGGACGCAGCGCTATAGCGCCCGCATGCGATTGTTTTTGGGGTGATGTTCCAGTTCGGCCAGCCCCAAGGCTTCCAGCACGGGTGGCACATACATGCCGAAGCGACCGCGCAGACCCTTCTTGATGCCGTACCAGCCCTTGATCGGGTTGCTGTCAGCACGGCCCCAGGCCTCAACCGTGCCTTCGGCGGCAGGCTTCTGTTCATCCGCGCTGCCCAGCGGCATCCAGCTGCCATGGTTCTTCAGCATCGCGTGCAGGTCTTCAATGCAGCGCAGGTGGTAACGCAATTGCGTCTTGCCCACCTGCACCACCAGGGCCGGCGGCGCCAAAGCCGCGTCGCGCCAAGCCCGGAACTCGCTTGTGCCGGGCGGGGTCTTCAGGGACCAAGGGCTCTGCGGTGTGCCGGTGCCGGTTGATGCCGTGAGCGTCATGACTGAATCTCCATGGTGGGATCGGATGGGCTCAATTGGCCGTAACGTTCAGGTTACGTCAGCTTGGCCAGGCTTGGCAGCCTTCTTGCAACGCAGCCAGGACGCGCTGCCATGAGCGAAGGTAGGCGTCCGCCTTGTTTTCGAAAGCCGCTAAGCCTGCGAGACCCGGGCCGTGGTGGATGGTCACGCGAGTGCCACCGTCTAATTCGTCAAAGCTGATTTCCACCTGCGTGGGCGCAGCCGGGCCCGTACCCGGGTACCAATCGAGCAGCAGCCGGCGCGCCGGCTCGTAACACCTGACCACGCCCAACTCCACTTCTTGGCCATCCGCAGCACGCTCAAAAAACCGGCCCGTGGCCTGCATTTGAATCACGCTGCCGGCGTCTGACGTGTGGCGCCGATCCGCTGGCCACCATAGGCCGGCATGCTCGGTGACGAGTGCAAACGCCCGCTCGGGCCGACACCCCAGAACCACGCACTTGACGATCATCGTTTGGCCAAGGCTTCGAGCTGCGACAGCGCCACGTCCCAGAAGCTGTCGATGAATTCGCGCACGGCGTGAAAGCCCTGAACGCGAACGGCATAGATGTTCTGTGCGCCGCTGCCGTTCGGCACGACCAAGCCGGCGTCTTGCAAAACGCGCAGGTGCCGCGAAATGGCTGGCCGGCTGACCGCGAAACGCGCCGCCAATGCGCCCACTGCCATGGGGCTGCGGCGCAGGGTGATCAAGATCTCTCGGCGGGTCGGGTTGCCCAGGGCGTCAAGTGCGTTCATGTAATGCACAGGTTACCATGCCTGGCCGCTCGACCCGCGCGGCACGCTCTGCGCAAGCAGGTAATCGGCCGAACCTGGAGCCATCATGAAGACCGAACTGTTCTACCTGTTGCTCACGGCCATCCTCACCGGCGTGCTGTGGATTCCGGTCGTCATCGGTTACGTGTCAGCGCGCGGGTTGCCCACACCCGAACACTACAAAACGGCACCAACTGCGCCGCTACCAGACTGGGTTAACCGCGCCAACCGGGCGCACGTGAATGCGGTGGAGAGCTTTGCACCGTTCGCCGCGGTGGTGTTGATCGCTCACGCCACCGGCGTGTCCACCCCAACAACCGCGCTGTGCGCAGCGCTGTACTTCTACGCACGCTTGGCCCATGCCGTCATCCACCTCAGCGGTTTTGGTCTGTTCATGGCCCGCACCGTGGCCTTCACGGTGGCGTGGCTGGCGTTCCTGGTCTACGCGCTGGTGCTGGTGCAACGGGCCGGTTAACTGACCACACTACTCGTAGCTGCGCCCGCGCGCCAACAATTCCGGCGTGCCGATGACCGCATTCAAACCGTCAAAGTCCAGCATCTGGGCTGACCAGGCCTGGGTGCTGCCCTGCGCAAGCAAGCTGGCGTAGTAGCCCTGCAGCGTGTGCGCCACGGCGCGCGCGGTGCCACCAGGGAAGATCACGATGCGAAAGCCGCGCGCTTGCAAGGCGGCCACGCTTTGCACCGGCGTCTTGCCCCCTTCAACCATGTTGGCCAACAGCGGCGTGCGTGCGGCAAAACGGGTGCAGGCAGCTTCCATCTGTTCGGGGCTGCGCAAGGCTTCGATGAACAGCGCATCCACGCCGCAGGCGAGATAGGCTTCGGCGCGTTCCAGCGCGCCGTCCAAGCCTTCCACCGCCAGCGCGTCGGTGCGCGCCAGGATCAATGTGTTCGCGCTGCGCCGCGCATCGACCGCGGCCCGCAGCTTGCCGCACATCTCGGCTACCGGCACCACGGCCTTGCCATCGAGGTGGCCACAGCGCTTGGGGAAGCTTTGGTCTTCAAGCTGGATCATCGCCGCGCCGGCGCGTTCAAAACCCAGCACCGTGCGCTGCACATTCAGCGCGTTGCCGAAGCCGGTGTCGGCATCAACGATCACCGGCAGTGCTACCCGTTCGGTGATGCGCGCCAGCGTGTCCTGCACCTCGGTGTAGGTGGTCAGCCCAACGTCTGAACGGCCCAGGCGTGTGTAGGCGATTGATGCGCCTGACAGATACAGTGCTTCGAAGCCGGCTTGTTCGGCAATCAGCGCCGAGAGTGCGTCGTACACCCCTGGCGCCAGCAGCGCGCGGGGTTCTTGCAAGCGTTGTTTGAAGGTCACCTTGCCAAGTCCTTGATCAGCGTTTGCGCCGCAATGAAACCACCGGCCACGGCGCTGAGCAGGCCGTTGCCCGAGAGGTAGCCCCACACCGCATTGCCCGACACACCGCGCGCCGCGCCGCCGGCGGCCAGCAGCTTGGGCAGCGGCGTGCCGCTTGACCGCAGCACGCGTGCGCAGGCGTCGATGGCCAAGCCGCCCTGGGTGTGGAACAGCGCGCCAGTGACCTTCACGGCGCGGTACGGCGCCACCAGGCGCGTACCAGCGAGGCTGCGCGCCACGGCCTGCGCCGCGCAACCGATGAGTGCCGCCACAGCCGGCACATCGGCCGCGCTGCGCACCGCGCCGGCTTGCTCGGCCTGCACGAAATCAGGGAAGCTGCGGGCCAGGGCCAGCAGCCGTTCGTCAAACACATTCCAGGCCACGCCACCGGGTTGCGCCAGCACCTGCACGCTGGCTTCCGAATAGCCGGCCGTTTCGTCGTGGAAGCGATCGCCGCGGGCGTTGAGTTGCACGCCACCCTCCATCATCAAGGCCCAGGTGATGAGCACGCCATGCGGCACGGCCCACGAGCCGTGGCCTTGGTAACCACCCAGATCAGCCACGGCCGCGCCCAGCTCAAGGCCCCAGCGCAAGGCACTGCCATCGTTGCCGGCATGGCCGGCGTACACGGCGCCGCGCATCTCGGGCAGATGTACTTGCACCAACTCGGCGTTGCCGCCATAGCCGTTGCAGGCCAGCAGCAACGCTTGGCAGGCCAGATATTCAGTGGCGCCGTTGGGCCGTTCATAGCCCACACCCAGCACGCGCTGATCGGCATCGCAGCGCAGCTCGCGCACCAGCGCGTGCGGCAACACGGTGGCGCCGGCGCGCAGCGCAGCTGCCTCCAGCGCCGCCATCAGCGCCGCACCCGTGCGCTGCGGCAGCGCATGCATGCGCTGCGCCGTGTGGCCGGGGTAGAGAAAGCCATCGAGCAATTCGAAGGCCAGGCCGTGGCGCTCCTGCAAGGCATCGAGCGCCGGTGCGATGGCTTGGGTGTAGGCCGCCACCAAATGCGGCGCGGCGCTGCCGTGGGCCTTGGCTTGAATGTCTGCCGCGAAGCGCTCGGCGCTGTCGTCCATCACCCCCGCCGCACGCTGCACGCGCGTGCCGGCGGCGGGAATGAAGCCGCTGGACAAAGCCGTTGACCCTTGCGGCTGCGCATCGCGTTCGAGCAGCACGCACTCGATGCCGGCGTCGCGCAACATCAGCGCCGCGGTCAAGCCACACGCGCCCGCGCCGACGATGGCCACCGCCACTTGCGGCGTGCCAGCGGGCATCGCCACCGCGTGAACGACGCGGGGTTGCATCATCAAGCCGTGGGCCGATGCAGGTACTGCCCGCGCGGCTTGCCCAGCACCTGGCCGTTCTCGTAGATCTTCATGCCGCGCAGGAAAGTGGCATCCACCCGCGCTGACAACTCCAAGCCTTCAAACGGCGTGTAGCCCTGGGTCGAGGGCGAGTTCTTGGCGGCGATGGTCCAACTGTGCGCCGGGTCTACCAGCGCAATATCGGCGTCGAAGCCTTCGGCCAAATCGCCCTTGTGGTTCAGGCCGTAGCGCTGCGCCGGGTTCCAGCTTGTCACACGCGCCATGTGGTTAAAACTCATGCCGCGCCTCATGCCTTCGCTCACCAACGAAGGCAACAGGTATTCTGTGCCACCGAAGCCGCTCTTGGCCATCCAGATGTTGCCGAAGTAGCGCGCCGGAATCTTCATTTCGTGGCGGCAGCAGGCATGGTCGCTGACCACCCAATCCAGCTCGCCGGCCAGCAGCGCCTCCCACAGAAATTCAACATCTTCACGCGGGCGGATCGGCGGGTTCACCTTGGCCAGCTCGGCAGCCTTGGTGGTCACGTCCAACATCAAGTGGCCAATCGTCACCTCGCGTTTGAAGCTGATGTGCGGGAACACCTCGCTCATCATCATCGCTGCCTGCACCGCCTTGCGTGAACTCAAATGCAGCAGGTTGATGTTGGGCAGCGCCGCTTCGTTGGCCAGGTAGGCAGCGATGAACACGGCCAGGCCCTCGGAATGCGGCGGGCGCGAGGCGTGGTACGCGGCCAGGCCTTTGAGTGACTTGTCCTTTTCGACGATCTTGGTGTAGGCCGTCATGACCTCGGCGGTCTCGCAGTGCAGCGAGAGTGAAATGTGCGCCGCCTTGCCGGGCATCTGTTCGCGCGCGGCCTGCACGCCGCGCATGACGAATTCGAAGTGGGCGTAGTCGTAGCGCTCGTCTTCACCGATCATCAAAAAATCACGCTGCGTGTTGCTGGCCCCGTGCAGGCCGTGCGAGCCGTAGAACATGAAGATCTTGAAGCTGCTCACGCCGTGCTTGGTGATGAGCATGGGAATTTCCTTGATGTGCTGGCCGTTCATGGGCGCGAGGTGAAAACCGTAGTCCACATGAAAGCGGTTCTTCGACAGCTTCAGCACCTCAGGAAAGAACTTGGCGTAGGAGCCGCCTTTGTTCAGGTAGTACTGGCCGGTGCGAAAGTAGTTGAGCGATGACGTGACGCCCCCCATCGCCGCGGCCTGGCTTTCGCTCACCGCGTCTTCAGCCAGCGGCGAGTAAATGCCGCTGTGCATGTGCGCATCCACCACGCCCGGAAACGCCAGGCGGCCGCGGCCGTCTTCCACCGTTTTGGCCTGCGCCACATCGATGCCTGGTGCGATGCGCGCAATGCGCCCGCCGGCCACGGCAATGTCGGCCTCATGCACCGTGTTGCCGTGCGGGCGAACGACGCGAACGTTTTTGATGAGCAGGTCGTATTGGGGTGCATTCATGGTGTGACTTTCAAGCGTTTTTTCAGTTGCGGCAACAGGCCACCGGCATCGACCATGTCGAGCAGGAAGCCGGGAATCGGGTCGCAGGGCAGCACGCTGCCATGGCCCAAGGTGATGCGGCCGGCGCGCGCATCCAGGGTGATGGCTTGCCCATCAACGATCTCACTCGCGCGCGGGCAGGTCAGCAACAGCAAGCCCAGGTTGAAGGCATTGCGCAAATACAGGCCCGAGTACGACGGCGCCACCACCGCGGCCAGGCCCAGGTGCACCAGCACGCTGGCGGCCTGTTCGCGCGAGGAGCCGATGCCGAAGCTGGCACCGGCCACGATGACGTCACCACGCTGCACCTGGGCGGCGAACTCGGGGCGCAGCGTTTGCAGGCAGTGCCGAGCCGTCACCTCGATGCCGTGCTTCATGGTGGCACCCGGCGCGAGCTGGTCGGTGTCCACGTCGGCGGGCAGCGTCCACACTCTCACGACACGAACTCCCTTGCATCGGCCAAGTGGCCCATCAACGCCGACGCCGCCACGGTGTAGGGCGAGCCCAGCATCACCTGCGCCGTATCCGCCCCCATGCGACCCTTGAAATTGCGCGCGGTGGACGAGATGACGCGCGCGCCTTCGGCGATGCGGCTGCCGTAGCCGGCGCAAGCGCCGCACGAACTGGGCAGCAGCGTGGCGCCGGCATCAAGCAAGGCTTGCAGCACGCCCTCTTGTTGCGCGGCGGCCTGGTCGCGCACGCTGGCCGGGGCCAGCAGCAACTGCACGCCCGCGGCCACATGGCGGCCACGCAACACCTGTGCGGCGGCGCGCAGGTCTTCGAGCTTGGCGCCGGTGCAGGCGCCGATGTAGGCCACGTCGATCGTTAGTTTTTCCAAATCCGTCACGGCATGCGCATTGGCCGGGCTGTGCGGCAAGGCCACTTGCGGGGCCAGGCTGCCGGCATCAAATTCATGCACCTCGCCAGCCGCGCCTGCGTCGCTGTGCCAGGGCGCGGTGTCCACATCTGGCGCCTGATGCCGGGCCAGCCACTCGCGCGTCACCTCATCCGCCGCCACCAGCCCGGCCTGGGCACCCAGCTCGGCGCTCATGTTCGACAGCGTCATGCGCTCGGCCATGCCCAGCGCGCGCACGGCTTCACCGCAAAACTCCACCGCCTGGTAGCGCCCGCCGTTCATGTCCAGGCGGCCAAGCATGGCCAGCATCATGTCCTTGGCGCTGACGCCCTTGGTTAACGTTCCACGCCACTGCATGAACAGCGTGTGCGGCACTTGCAGCCAGATTTCGCCGGTGACCACCACGCCCAGCATCTCCGTGGCGCCGATGCCGAACATGTAGGCGCCAAATGCGCCGCCGGTGGGCGAATGCGAATCGCCGCCGACGCAAAACATGCCCGGGCGAATGTGGCCGCCCTGCGGCACCACCACATGGCAGATGCCCTGGCTGTCGTAGACATGCGGCAGTTGCTGCTGCGCCGCCCAGTCGCGCGCGATGCGCACGATGCGGCGCGATTCATCATCGGCCTCGGGCACATAGTGGTCGATCACCAGCACCACCTTGTTCTTGTCCCACACCTGCGCGCCCAGTTCTTCTAACATGGGCTTCAAGCGGCGCGGGCCGCTGGAATCGTGGAACATGGCCAGGTCGACGCGGCAGGTGACGAATTCGCCCGGCGCCACCTGGGCGCGGCCGGCGGCGCGTGCCACCAGTTTTTGCGCGAGCGTGCGGGGAGCGTTCATCGTCAATCCAGCTTGGCGCCGGAGACCTGCACGGCGCGTGCCCAACGTTCGATTTCACCTTGCACAAAGCGCCTGATGGCATCGGGTGCGCTGGCCACCACCGTCGAGCCGCCCGCGGCCAGGCGTTGCTTCAGGTCGGGCTGGTTCAGCGCGGCCGACAGGTCTGCCGCCAGCTTGCTGAGCACGGCCGGCGGCGTGCCCCGCGGTGCGAAAAACCCGGCCCAGGGCGCGGCCTCGTAGCCCGCGAAGCCTCGTTCGGCCACGGTAGGCACCTCGGGCGCGGCGGCCGCGCGCTGCGCGGTGGTCACGGCCAGCAGGCGCAACTTGCCGGCGCGCGCCAGCGGCAAGGCGGCAGGCAGGCCGGTGAGGCCGGCGTCGATTTGCTGGCCGGCCAGGTCAGCCAACATGGCCGCGCCACCGCGGTAGGGAATGTGCAGCATGAACACTCCCGCCTGCGCCTTGATGAGTTCCATGCCCAGGCGCGAGGCCGTGCCGTTGCCGTCAGAGCCATAGCTCATCCGGCCCGGCTGGCGGCGCGCCAGATCAAGCAATTCAGCCAAGTTTTTGGCCGGCACCGCCGGGTGCACGGCAATGGCGTTGGGGAAGGTGGTGGCCTGGGTGAGGGGCTCGAAGTCTTGCAGCGGGTGGTACGGCATGTTGGGCACGAGCGAAACATTGATGCCGTGCGAGCCGGTCACGCCCAAGACCAGGGTGTGGCCGTCGGGCGCCGCCTTGGCCACTTGGGCCGAGCCCACATTGCCGCCGGCGCCGGGCCGGTTCTCAACCAGCACCGGTTGGCCCCATTGCGCGGCGAGTTTTTCAGCCACCAGGCGCGCCGTCATGTCGGTGGCGCCGCCGGGGCCGAAGGGCACGACGATGGTCACTGGGCGGTTGGGAAAGCTGCCTTGCGCGGCGGCGAACCAAGACAGGCCAGACATGCCGGCACCGGCGGCGTGAATCAAGCTTCTGCGTTGCATGGTTCTCCTTGTTGCGGCAGGCAGGCGCGGCTCAGGGGCGCATCGTGCAGCACCTGCGCCGCCCAAGCCGCCAGTGTCGGCTCAGCTTGCGTGTAGTGCGCAAACTTCGCCAGCACGGCCTGGGCGCTGGGTTCGCAGCCGGCATCACCCGCCACCGCCCCTTGGTCGGCCTGCCACCAGCGCCCCGCCGCGTGGGCCCGCAGTTGCGCGCCACGCAGGCCTGCGGGAAAGGCCGCCGCATCGGCACGCACTTGCAACAACGCTTCAAGCCGCAGCAGCTGCGCGTGGCTGGCGCGCGGCGCGCGAAATTCGGCGGGCGATAATTCGCCATGCACCAGCGCCGCGGCCACGCCGAAGCTCAGGCTGAACTGCGCGGCGATGAGCGTGGACGGCGCGCGGTTGGCGCAGTACTGCAAGGCTTCGGGGTAGACAACCAAGTGCAGTTCGTCAATCTGTTCAGCCTGCAAGCCCTGCGCGCGCAAGCTGATCGCGGCCTGCGCGCCGTAGTGAACATGACGCACGGCAGCGAAGGGCTTCCAGTAGCTGCCCAGCAGCAACCATGCGCCAGCTTGCGGCCAGGCGCCGGCCGCTGCGCCGGCCAAGGCCAGCTCTACAAAATCGTCCAAGGCGCCATGCGGCGTGGCCAGGCCGGCGGCCACCGCTTGCGCGGCCTGCAAACCCAGCCAGGCGCTGTGCGCCAGGTACAGGTTGCGCACGTTGGCGCCCTGGGCCACCGGTGCGTACAAGGTGAACGGCAACTGCACGGCGCAGGCTTCTACGGCGCGCAGCGCGTCTTGCCAAGTGCCGCCGCGCAGGTGCACCAGCGCAACGGCGGCGCCGCAAGCGCCCCACACACCATCCACATGCATGCCCGGCTTGATGCGCAGGCGCGCGCCCAACCGGGCCGCAACCTCGTAGCCCACGGCACTGGCCTGCCACAGTGCCTGCCAACTCGGTTGAATAGCTTCAATCTGGCTCCATAACGCAGCCACCACCAGCACGCCGGGGCGGCCGTGGGCCAGGGCCAGGCCTTCGCAGGCTTCGTCCCAACATGCGCCCAGTGCCATGGCCATGGCTGCGGCGCTGCCGCTAAGGCGCAGGGCCTGGCCCGGCAAGCGCACCTCACCCCGATCAGCCTGCGCCTGCAGCGCCAGCCAGCGCTGCGGCTCAGCGGCGCGCAGGCCACTGCACGCGCAGGCCACGGTGTCCAGCCACAGGCGCTGCGCGCGTTCTTGCACCGGCAGGGGCAACTGTCGCGCGGCGGGCCAGAGCCATTGCAGCAACCCAGCGAGCTGGTGGGTGACTAGGCCGGAAGTGCCAGCCGCGGCTGCCGCGTTGAGCAACATGTTTTGCCGCTACTCCGGCTTGGCGCCCGA
>JAYUHT010000317.1:0-4730 GCA_043766725.1 Burkholderiales bacterium
CATGACTCGGAGCCGCCGTGGGTGGCTAATCCTTCAGCGTATGACTCTTTCATTCACAACATCCCGCCAGTCTCCCGGCGCACGCGGCCTAACGTTCGATCTGAGGTGGCCCGCGAGGGGCCAGGAAGCTGTGGCGAAGAAGGTCTGACTATCCGTCAGAACCCCCCCTGCCTGGCCGATGAAAATGCCTGCTTCTTGAATGGAAGGAGCAGGTAGCGGCTCAAACGAGCGCCGCGCAGATGTCGGTACGGGTGCCATTCACCTGTCTGAAGGTGAACATGCTGTTGCCGTCCGCACTGATGGTGAGCAGCACGCGGCCCACGTACTGCACGGTGGTCGGCCCGGCCGGGATGTCGCTGGGGAACATGATGATCACGTTGTGCCCGGTGGCGCTCAAGGTGGTCGCCCCGTCGGGGTTAAATGTGAAATGCGAGCCTGAGCGTTCGGCCGCAGCGAGATCGTGTTGCCGTTGTTGAGGTTGATGAACGTCAGCGCCGAGCCCTTGCCCACCGAGAGGAAACGCACCGGATTGCCATTGCGGTCGGTGAACAGGCGGTTCTGTTGCGTCGTGCCTCGCACCTCCAGGCGCAGGTCGAATCCGGGGCACGCCGAGCCGGCCGGCAGGTCGATCAATGCGTCCGGTGGGCTTTGCGCGAAGGCGCTGGTGACCAACAGGCCGAGTGCGAGGGTCGCCGATTGGCGAAGCCACGTGGCGAAAGTCGAGGTCATTGTGGATTCCTTCTTCTTTCCTGCCCGCATGCGGGCAAAGACAAACTGTGGACCCGCAGGGACGCGGGCTGAACAAAGATCGAAACTGAAGAGAGCGTGGCGTGCCCGCCGCAGCGGGCACTGTCGCAAGCGCCAGGCTGGGGGCTCCATCGCAATGCGAGTCAACGACAGCATGTGAGCCCTCCCTGGGCCTGGCCTTGGATAGTTCGCATCAACTTGAACGCCTATCTGGATAGACGCTCGTTTTGCGGTCAGCGTACACCCCGCCGAGTGAGCGTACGAGGCTACGCCACCCACCGCATCAACAATACTGCGGAGGCCCGTCGGCGGGTGGTTCGCGAGGCCTAACTATCCAGATAACGCGCTTGCAGGTGCGCCTTGAAGTGCGCCGGGTTGAGCACCTCGCCGGTGGCGCGCAGCGCCAGCTCGTCGGTGGTCCAGCGGCTGGCGGCCTGCCAGATGTTGCTGCGCAGCCAGTCGAACACGGGGTTCAGATTGCCTTGGGCAATGTCGCCGTCCAGATTCGGTTGCGCGCGGCGCATGGCGGCAAACCACTGCGCGGCGTACATGGCGCCCAGCGAATAGCACGGGAAGTAGCCGAACAAGGCCTCGGGCCAGTGCACGTCTTGCAAGGGGCCGTCTTTGAAGTTGCCGCGCGTGTCTTGCCCGAGCAACTCCATCATCTTGGCGTTCCACAGCTCGGGTATGTCTGCGGCTTCGATGCGGCCTTCAATCAAGGCGCGCTCGATGTCGTAGCGCAGGATGATGTGCGCCGGGTAGGTGACTTCATCGGCATCCACCCGAATCAGCCCTGGTTTCACGCGCGTGATCAAGCGGTGCAGGTTGGCCGGCTCGAAGGCCGCTTGCGCGCCAAAGGCCTGCGCCACCAGCGGGGCCAGTTGCTTCACGAAACCCGGGTGGCTGCCCAACTGCATCTCGAAGCTCAGCGAGCAGCTTTCATGAATGGCCATGCTGCGCGCCTGCGCCAAGGGCTGGCCCAACCAGTCGCGCGGCAGGTTCTGTTCATAGCGGCCGTGCCCGGTTTCATGCACCGTGCCCAACAGGCTGCCCAGGAAGTCGTCTTCATTGAAGCGCGTGGTCATGCGCACGTCTTCAGGCACGCCGCCGCAAAACGGGTGCGTGCTCACGTCCAGCCGCCCGGCCGTGAAGTCAAACCCCAGCAAGCGCATCACCTGCTCGCATAGAGCGCGCTGCGCGGCCACGGGGTAAGGGCCTTGCGGCAGCGTGAGCGGCTGGCGCGACTGCTTGTCGCGCACCTGCTGAATCATGCCGGGCAGCCACTGCCGCACGTCGCCAAAAATAGCGTCCAGCCGGGTGCTGGTCATGCCGGGCTCAAAACGGTCCATCAAGGCGTCGTAGCGCGACAGGCCACTGATTTGCGACAGCAGCGCGGCCTCTTCGCGCGCAATGGCCAACACCTCGTGGAAGTCAGCCAGGAACGCCTTCCAGTCGTTCGCCGGCCGGTGCTGGCGCCAGGCGTGTTCACAGCGCGAGGTGGCCATCTCGCGGCGCTCGACCAACGAGCCCGGCAGCGCCGTGGCCTGGACCCAGCCGCGGCGCATTTCGCGCAGGTTGGCGCGTTGTCCGTCGCTCAAGTCTTCTTGCTCCGCGCATTCGATCTGCCCGCCCAGCGCGGGGTCGGTTTGCATGCGGTGCAGCAGCGCCGCCATTTCGGTGAGTGCCGCGGCGCGCGCCTCGTTGCCCGAAGGAGGCATGAGCGCGGCGCGGTCCCAACTGGCCATGGCCTGCAAGTGCGACAGGTGATGCAACCGGGTCTGGGTGCGGCTGAGTTCGTCGTAGGCGGGGGTCAGGGGCATGGCGGGTTATTTGCAAGCCGATCGGTGCTGGCCATTCTCTTCGCCGCGCACCGATGTTCAAGCTGTAAGGCCTCCCCCTACGGAGGGGAAGATGGGGGATGGCGGCGGCGCCTGCTCAGAGCGTGTACTGCCCCGGAAACACCCACAGCAGCGCCACCGTCATGGTCACGTAGCGCAGGAATTTGCCGATGGTCATGTAGAACACGCAAGGCCAGAAGGCCAGCTTCAACCAGCCTGCCACCGCGCACAGCGGGTCGCCCACCACGGGCAGCCAACTCAACAGGCAAGCCTTGGGGCCGAAGCGTTCAAGCCACTTCAGCGCACGCAGTTCATGCGGTTTGCGGTGCTTGACCTTTTCATAAGCGGCTTCAGCGCCATAACCCATCCACCAACTGATGGCCCCGCCCACGGTGTTGCCTGCGGTGGCCACGAGCATCGCCGGCCAGAACAGTTCGGGGTTGAGCTTGAGCAGCCCCAGCACCACCCACTCGCTGCCCAATGGCAGCAGCGTGGCCGACACCAGTGAGACCACAAACACCGTGCTCAAACCAAACTTCGGCAGGGCCAGCGCGACGAGCAATTCCTGGAACCAGGCTTCCATCGCGCTGGATTATGACCAGCGGTTTTGGCGCCACCCAAAGCCCGAAAGCCCCCCTAGCCGCTGGCTATACTCCTGCCTCCTTTTTCAGCACACCCGCCCCGCCACCCCATGCGCATCGGTGCCCACGAGTTGCCGAACAACCTGTTCGTCGCACCGATGGCCGGGGTCACCGACCGCCCCTTCCGCCAGCTTTGCCGGCGCCTGGGCGCGGGTTACGCGGTGAGCGAAATGGTCACCTCAAGGCGCGAGTTGTGGTCTTCGCTGAAGACGTCGCGCCGCGCCAACCACGATGGCGAGGCCGCACCGATTGCGGTGCAGATTGCCGGCACCGATGCGGCCATGATGGCCGAGGCGGCGCAGTACAACGTCGAGCGCGGCGCGCAGATCATCGACATCAACATGGGCTGCCCGGCCAAGAAGGTGTGCAGCAAATGGGCCGGCTCGGCATTGATGCGCGACGAGCCCCTGGCGCGCGAAATCATCGATGCCGTGGTGGCCGCGTGTGCCCCGCACAACGTGCCCGTGACGCTGAAGATGCGCAGCGGCTGGTGCGCCAGCCAGCGCAATGCGGTGGTGCTGGCGCGCGCCGCCGAGCAAGCCGGCGTGGCGCTGGTCACGGTGCATGGCCGCACGCGCGAGCAGGGCTACAGCGGCCAGGCCGAACACGACACCGTGGCCGCGGTGAGAGCGGCGCTGCGCATTCCGGTGGTGGCCAATGGCGACATCACCAGCCCGCAGCAGGCCGCCGCCGTGCTGGCGCGCACCGGCGCTGACGCCATCATGATCGGCCGCGCCGCGCAGGGCCGGCCCTGGGTCTTTCGCGAGATCGCGCACTACCTGGCCACGGGTGAGTTGCTGCCCAGCCCGCCCACGCACGATGTCAAGGCCTGGCTGCTCGAACACCTGCACGACCACTACTCGCTGTATGGCGAACTCGCCGGCACGCGAACCGCGCGCAAGCACATCGGCTGGGCCGTGCACGCGCTGCCCGGCGGGCAGGCGTTTCGCGCCGTGATGAACACCCTGGAAAACACCGCCGCGCAGTTGCGTGCGGTGCAGACCTTTTTCGACCAACTGGCTGACCTGCACCCACTGCTGCCCGTAGCCACGGCGGCTAACGATTCATTGCACTTTGCCACCGCATGAGCAACAAGAAGCACATCGACGATTGCATCCGCGAAAGCCTGGAGCAGTACTTCAAAGACTTGCGCGGCGCTGACCCGCATGCGGTGTACGACATGGTCTTGCTGGCCGTTGAAAAGCCGATGCTCGACGTGGTCATGAACCACGCCCAGGGCAACCAGAGCCGCGCGGCGGAATGGCTGGGCATCAACCGCAACACCTTGCGCCGCAAGCTCACTGATCACCGGCTCATCAAATGACCTTGACTGCCTTGCTTTCGGTTTCCGACAAGACCGGCCTGCTCGAACTCGCGCGTGAGTTGCTGGCGCTAGATGTGCAGTTGCTGTCCACCGGCGGCACCGCGCGCGCACTGGCCCAGGCCGGTCTTGTCGGAAACCGAAAGCAAGGCAGTCAGGGTCATTTGATGAGCCGGTGATCGG
>JAYUHT010000318.1:0-12453 GCA_043766725.1 Burkholderiales bacterium
AAGCCCTGGCCCAGGTTGACGGCGCCGGTCTCGGTGGCCAGCGCCGACATCACGGTGAAGATGGTGGTGCCCACCTTGGGCAGCCGGGTGGGAAGGGCGGGGGTGTGGTTGACGGTGTCGTTCATGTCTCTACAACTCATAGGTATCTGGTTCACCGCCGGCCATGGCGCGCTCGATGAGTGCGCGCGTGAAGCGCGGCGACAGCAGTTCGGCAAAAGCGTAGACGAACAGGCGCAAGTAGGCGCCACGGCGCAGGGCGATGCGCGACACGTTCACGCCGAACAAGTGGCCGGCCGGGCGCGACACCAGGTCACCACCCGGGGCATCGTCGCGCACCGCCATCTCGGCGATGATGCCCACGCCCAGGCCGATGCGCACATAGGTCTTGATGACGTCGGAGTCGATCGCCTCCAGCGCCACCATCGGCTTCAGGCGCCGCTGCGCAAAGGCCGCGTCGACGCGCCGGCGCCCGGCGAACGAGGGGTGGTAAGTCACCAAAGGCTCGGTGGCCAGTTGTTCCAGCGTCAGGCGCTCGACGCCCGCCAGCGGGTGCTGCGCCGGCATCACCACCACATGCTGCCATTCGTAGCAGGGCAGGGTGACCAGCTGCTCATGGTCTTGCAGGCTTTCGGTGGCCAGGCCGATGTCGGCGCTGCCGTCGATCAACATCGCCGCCGCCTGCTCGGGCGTGCCCTGGTGCAGCACCACCTGCACCTTGGGGAAGCGTTTGCGCAACAGCGCCACCGGCCCGGGCAGCACATAGCGCGCCTGCGTGTGCGTGGTGGCGATGCTCAGCGTGCCTTGCTCCTGCATGGAAAACTCGTCGCCGATGCGCCGCAGGTTGGCCAGCTCGCCCATGATCACCTCGATCGACTTGAGCACCTGCAAGCCAGGCTCGGTGACGCGGCGCAGCCGCTTGCCGTGGCGCGCAAAGATGTCCACGCCCAACTCTTCTTCGAGTTCGATGATGGCCTTGCTGACGCCGGGCTGCGAGGTGTGCAGCGCCTTGGCCGTTTCGGTGAGGTTCAGGTTGCGCCGAACGGCCTCTTGCACGAAGCGGAACTGGTGCAGGTTCATGGCGCGCTGCCCACGGCGTTGCAGGCGGCATCAGTCATGGCGCGGATCACGCCGGCATCTTCGCCCACCGCGCCGGCCAGGCGCCAGGCCACGGCGGGGTAGGCCTGCGTCAACCGCGCGAGCTGCGCAGGCACATCTTTGCGCACATGGCCGCCGGCGCCCAGGAACAGCGGCAGCACGGCCACGCGGGTGCAGCCGTGGGCCGCCAGCTCGGCACCGGCGTCAAACAGGGCAGGGGGCATGAACTCAAGGTAGGCCAGGCGCACGGCCACGCCGGCCTGGCGCTGGCGCACCTGCGCGGCCACGGCCTCGAACGGTGCGGCCCAGGCGGCGTCGCGCGCACCATGCGCCAGCAGGATCAGGCCTTGGCTCATTTCATTCGTTAGCATGATCAATCAGCGGTAGCGCACCAGCCAGGTGAACGCGGCCATGCTGAGCAACAGGTAGATGAAGCTGGGTGTGGCGGCCACGACCCAGGGCGTCCAGCTGTTGAGCAGCCCGACGTGGCCGGCCACGTTGTTGAGCAGCACGAAGCTGATGCCCAGCATGATGCCGCCAAACACCTTCAGGCTCACGCCACCGGCGCGCGCATGCAGGTAGGCGAACGGCAGGGCCAGCGCCACCATCACCAGGCAGGCCAGCGGATAGATGGCCTTCTTCCAGAACTGAATTTGGTAACGCTGCGAGGCCTGTTCCTGGTCGCTCAAGTGCACGCTGTAGCGCCACAGATCCAGCGTGGTCATGGTGCCCAGCGGCAGCACGGCCGCGGCCACCACATCAGCGCCCAGGGTGCTGGGCCAGGCCAGCTCGGCCACCACCTGGTGGTCCACGCGCGCCGGTTGCAGCGGGTCTTCCACCCGCGCGTCAATCGGCCAGGTGGTGAGTTGCACCTCTTTCAAGTCCCATTGCCCATCGGCCTGAACCCGCCCGTGGTTCGCTGCCACACGGCGCAGCAGCCGGCCATTGTCATCAAACTCGAAGACGCGAATGCCCTGCAAGTTGCCGCCGGCGCCAGCCCCGGCCACGTTCACCGAATAGTGGCGCTCGCCCTGCGGTGTGCTGCGCCTTTCTTTCAGCCAGGCACCACTGCGGCCCAGGTTCAGGCCGCCGCTGGCGTTGGCTTTGATCAACACCGCCTGGCGTTCGCTGAACGGCGCCACCACGTCGCCCACCACGAAGGTGAAAGCGCTGAACACCAGGCCCAGCACGGCCAGCAGGCCCAGTGCGCGCAACGGACCCAGTCCGCCGGTGCGCAGGATGGTGAATTCGCTGGACTGGGCCAGCCGGGCCATGGAGTAGATGGTGCCGATGAGCACGGTGATGGGCAGCAACTCATACAAGTGCCCGGGGGCCGCGAACAAGGTCTTCAGCGCGGCGCCCCACACCGTGTAGCCGGCACGGCCGACCTTGTCGAGTTCATCGACGAAGTCGATGAAGTAGAACAGGCTCAGGAAGGCGACCGACACAAAGGCCACGGAGGCCACGATGTCGCGGTACATCAGGCGGCGAACGGTCTTCATGCCGCGGGCCTGAAGCGCAGGCGCAGCGGCTGGGCCACCAAGGCGCGTTCACGCCACCACATCAGCACCCAGGCCAGCGCGAACGCGCCACCATGCAGCACCAGCAACGCCGCGCCTGCGCTCAAGCGGCCCGAGGCGACCCAGGCTTGCGACAGGTTGATGAGGTTGTAGTAGATGACGAAGCCCATCAGCGCGAACAACAAGTTCCAGTTGCTGGGCCGGCGTGGGTTGCTGGCCGACAACCCCACCGCCAGCAGCAGCAGGTTGCCCGCCGCGAACAAAAGGCCCAGGCGCCAAGCCAGTTCACCCTGGTTCTTCAGCGTGGGCTCGCGCAGCAGTTCGAGCGTGGGCGTGGCCTTGGGTGCACGCGCCTGGGCGCGGCGCACGGCGCGTTCATTGGCCAGCACGCGGTAGCTGTCAAAGCTGCTCAGCGTGTGCTCGCCGCTGAGCAAATCGGTTTCGTTGCGCTGGCCGCGCTCAAGCACGAGAAAGCGCTCGCCGCCTTCGGTGTCGAGGTGCCCGCTGCGCGCCGAGGTGACTGATTCGGTGGTCTTGATTTTGTTCAAGATGAAGACGTTGCGGCCGTTCACGGCGTCGCCGCCATCGCGTTCAATGAAGAACACGCGTTGGCCGTCGCTGCTGCTTTGGAACACGCCCGGGGCGACGCGCGAAAAGTCTGAGCGCTGCTCATAACGGTCGCGCAGGTCGCTGCTGTTCTGGTTGCCCCAGGGCCACACCAGCAGCACCAGGGCGGCCACCACACCCAGCACCGGCCAGAAGGCACGCAGCACCGGGCGCACCAGGCGCATCAAGCCCACGCCGCTGGCAAACCAGATCACCATTTCGCTGTCTTTGTACATGCGCGACAAGGTCACCGTGACGGCGATGAACAGCGACAGGCTCAGCATGGTGGGCAGGTGGCCAAGCGCGGTGTAGCTCAGCAGCAGCACCACGTCTTGCGGCGCCACCGCGCCGCTGGCGGCCTGGCCCAGCGTGCGCACCAGCATCATGGTGATGACGATGGTGAGGATGACCACCAGCGTGGCGCCGAAGCTGCGTGTCAGCTCTTTGCGCAGAGACGAATCGAATAGCATTCAAGCCTTCCAAAACCGGGGCGGATTATGGACTTCAAGACCCTCGTCAAGCCTGCCGAAGGCCTGCACGACATCGCGGCCGATGCCTTGCTGGTGGTGGTGGGCAGCGAGGCGGCGGCCAAGGCCCTGGGCGGTGCCGTGGGGCAGGCCTTGCGCGCCGCGCTGCGCAGTGAAGACTTCGCGCTCAAGCCTGCACGCTGCGTGTACCTGCACCAGGTGGCCGGGGTGAAGGCGGCGCGCTTGGCATTTGTGGCCATGGGCAGTGGCGCGGGTAGCTCAACCAGCACGGCCAAGGCCTTCAAAGCCGCGGTGGCCGCCGGCTTGGGCGCGTTGAAGAGCGGCGGTGCGCGGCATGTCTGCGTGGCGGTGGCGGGTGATGACGTTGATGCGGCGCAGGCCGAAGCCCTGGTGGCCGCGGCGTCGCATGCCACCTATGTTTACCGCGCCACCAAACCAACGGCTGCACAGGCCTGGAAGCTGCAACGCGTGAGCCTGGTGTGCGGCGCGGCCAACCAGGCGGCGGTGCAAGAAGCGCTGCGCCGCGGCCAGGCCATTGCCCAGGGCGTGGCCCTGGCGTGCGAATGCGCCAACCGCCCGGGCAATGTTGCAACGCCCAGCTACCTGGCCGAACAGGCGCGCAAGCTCGGCAAGCAGCACGGCCTGAAGGTGCAGGTGCTGGAACGCGCCCAGGTGGCCAAGCTGGGCATGGGCTCGTTCCTGGCCGTGGCGCAAGGTTCGGCGCAGCCGCTCAAGTTCATCGTCATGCAGTACCAGGGCGCGGCCAAGGGCGTGGCGCCGGTGGTGCTGGTGGGCAAGGGCATCACCTTCGACAGCGGCGGCATCTCCATCAAGCCGGCCGGCGAGATGGACGAGATGAAGTTCGACATGGGCGGCGCCGCCAGCGTGCTGGGCACCATGGCCGCGGTGGCGCAGCTCAAGGCAAAGGTTAATCTGATCGGCGTCATCCCGGCCTGCGAGAACATGCCCAGCAGCACCGCCGTGAAGCCGGGCGATGTGGTCACCAGCATGTCGGGCCAGACCATCGAGATCCTCAACACCGATGCCGAGGGCCGGCTGATCTTGTGCGATGCGCTGACTTACGCCGAACGTTTCAAACCGAAGGCGGTGGTCGACATCGCCACGCTCACGGGGGCCTGCGTGGTGGCGTTGGGCCATGTGCGCTCGGGCCTGTTCAGCGCCGACGAAGCCCTGGCCACAGCCTTGCTCGACGCCGGCCAGGCGGCACTCGACCCATGCTGGCGCATGCCGCTCGATGACGACTATGACGAAGGCTTGAAGAGCAACTTTGCCGACATGGCCAACGTGGCCGGGCGCGCCGGCGGCGCCATCACCGCGGCCATGTTCCTCAAGCGCTTCACCGCCAAGTTCAACTGGGCCCACCTCGATGTGGCGGGCACGGCCTGGAAATCGGGCACAGCCAAGGGCGCGACCGGCCGGCCGGTGGGCTTGTTGACCCACTACGTGTTGGCTCAGGCGCGCTGAGAGCCCATGGGCGAACCCTTGCATCAAGCTGCGGTGGTGGAGTTCCACACCGGCATGCCCAATGCGCTGCACTACACCTGCCGGCTGCTGCGCAAGGCCTACCAGCAAGGTTCGCGGGTGGCGGTGATGGCGCCGGCGCCCACGCTGGCGGCGCTGGACACGCTGCTGTGGACGTTCGAGCAAGGTGAGTTCGTACCCCACGTCGCGCTGACTGCCGGCGCGACTGAAGCCACTTTGCGCCGCACACCAGTCTGGCTGGCCGGTGACTGGCTGCGCGCGCCGCAGTGGCAAGACGCGCCCGAAGTCTTCGTCAACTTGGGCTTGCCGTTGCCCAGCGAGCCCGTGCAGGGCAAGCGGCTGATTGAAGTGGTCTGCGGCGCGGCAGACGACGCGCAAGCCGGGCGCATACGTTGGCGCCAGTACGTGGCGCAGGGTGTGGCTGTGAAGCATCACAACAAGGCTGTCTCATGATCCCCATGCCGGCCCTGCCGCCACAGCACCTGCCGGTCTTGACTGAAGTGCTGGATTTCCCCAGCCAGCCGTTGCTGCGCCAGCTGCGCTGGCAGCCGGCGCCGGCCGCAGCCGGCGGCGGCGACCAAGCGCGGTTGGTCAACCAGGTGCTTGCCGTGGTGCAGCAGCGCGTGGACCATCTGTTCGAGCACCGGCTGCGCGAAGCCTTGGCACCGTTGCTGGCGCGCTACGCCGACGATCTGGTGGCGCAGGCTCGCGAGGAGCTGGCGCGTACCCTGCGTGACGTGGTGGCTCAAGCCGTGGCCCATGAACTGGCGCGTGTACGCGACATGGCTGCACCAACAGGGCGATAAAAATCAACCCGCGGTCAACCTGATTAGCGCAAGTCACTGTTTCGCGTATCCTCTTTCGTTACCCATTTTTTACAGGATCTGGCATGAACAAGTTCACTCTCTCATTGGCCGCTTCAGCGGTACTGGTGCTCGCCGCTTGCGGCAAGAAAGAAGAACCCGCCAAGCCGGCGGCAGCTCCGGCGGCAGCCGCAGCGGCCAGCGAAGTGGTCGTCAAGATCGGCCACGTTGGCCCCACCAGCGGCGCCATTGCGCACCTGGGCAAAGACAACGAAAACGGCGCGCGCATGGCCATCGACGAGCTCAACGCCAAGGGCGTCATGATCGGCACGGCCAAGGCCAAGTTTGAGCTGGTCGCTGAAGATGACGCAGGTGACCCGAAACAGGGCACGGCAGTGGCCCAGAAATTGGTGGACAGCAAGGTCAACGGGGTCGTCGGCCATTTGAACTCGGGCACATCGATCCCCGCTTCACAGATTTACAGCACAGCGGGCATTCCGCAGATCTCGCCCTCGGCCACCAACCCCAAGTTCACCCGTCAAGGCTTCAAGACCACCTTCCGCGTGGTGGCTGACGACGTGCACCTGGGCGGCACCCTGGGCCGTTACGCCGTGAAGGAAATGGCGGGCAAGAGCATCGCCGTGATCGACGACCGCACGGCCTACGGCCAAGGTGTGGCCGACGAGTTCGAAAAGGCCGTGGCCGGCGCCGGTGGCAAGACCATCGCCCGCCAGTTCACCACCGACAAGGCAACTGACTTCACCGCCATCCTGACCGCCTTGAAGAAGGACAAGCCCGATGTCGTGTTCTTCGGCGGCATGGACGCCGTGGCTGGCCCGATGATTCGCCAGATGAAGCAGTTGGGCATCAACGCCAAGTTCGTCGGCGGCGACGGCATCTGCTCGGGCGAACTGCCCAAGCTGGCCGGTGGCGCCATGGCCGATGGTCAAGTGGTGTGCGCTGAAGCCGGTGGTGTGGAAGGCGAGCAAAAGGCCGGCATGGAAGAGTTCAAGACGAAGTTCAAGGCCAAGTACAACGCCGACGTGCAGGTCTACGCGCCGTACGTGTACGACGCCCTGAATGTGATGGTGGCGGCCATGGTCAAGGCCGGCTCGGCCGACCCGGCCAAGTACCTGCCTGAGCTGGCCAAGACTGCCGGCTACAAGGGCGTTACCGGCAACATCTCGTTCGACGAAAAGGGCGACGTGAAGAACGGTGCCCTGACGCTATTCACCTACAAGGCCGACAAGCGCGACGCCATCGCGGTGGTTCGTTAAGCTGCAACACGGGCCGGGCACCAGCCCGGCAAGTCACACCGGAACGCCTCGCAAGAGGCGTTCTTTTCTTTCGCCTCAGTTGTTCCGTTCCTGCAGCAGCGCCAGGCTGTGCGCGCGCACCAGGTATGGGCCTTCATGGCGGCCATCCGCCTGGTCATCGCTGCTGTCGAGCAGGCCTTGCCAGGGGCCGGCGGGCAGGGTGAAGGGGGTGTCGTGCGTGCTGGCGTTGAACAGCCAGAGCAGCGCGGCGTGGGGGCGGTTCAGGCGCATGCCGAGCACACGTGAATGCTGGGTGTTCCAGTCGGGCGGCTGCATCTCATGGCCATCGCCACGCAGCCATTGCACGTCGGGCCGGCCGCTTTGCGTGGCCGCGCCGCTGAACCAGCGCTCGCCCAAGGGGTTGAGCGCCCGGCGCAGCGCGATCAGCCGGGCGCTGAATGCCAGCAAGGCCTCGTCCGCACCGGCCCAGTCGAGCCACGAGATGGCGTTGTCCTGGCAATAGGCATTGTTGTTGCCGCCCTGCGTGCGGCCGAGCTCGTCGCCCGCGCACAGCATGGGCGTGCCCTGGGCCAGCACGGTGCAGGCCAGCAAGGCGCGCTGCAGCCGCGCGCGCCGGGTGTTGACGGCAGGGTCGCTGCTGGGGCCTTCGTGGCCGCTGTTCCAGCTCAGGTTGTGGCTGTGGCCGTCATGGTTGTGCTCGCCGTTGGCGGCGTTGTGGCGCTGGTTGTACGACACCAGGTCGCGCAGCGTGAAGCCGTCGTGCGCGGTGATGAAGTTGACCGACTCGCCAGGCGCGCGCTTGCGTTTGTCAAACCGGTCTGACGACGCGCACAGCCGCATCGCCAGTTCGCCGCGCGTGCAATCACCGCCCAGCCAGAAGGCACGCAACACGTCGCGGAAGCGGTCGTTCCATTCCAGCCAGCCGGGCGGGAAGTGGCCCAACTGGTAGCCATTTGGCCCCAGATCCCAGGGTTCGGCGATGAGCTTGGTGCCGGCCAGCACCGGGTCTTGCGCCACCGCCTTGAAGAACGCGGCCGAGTTGTCGAAGGCATCAGATTGGCGGCCGAGCACGGGAGCCAGGTCGAAGCGAAAGCCATCGACGTGCATCTCCTGCACCCAGTAGCGCAGGCTGTCCAGCACCATCTGCAACACCCGCGGGTGGCCCAGGTTCAAGGTGTTGCCGCAGCCGCTGTAGTTCAGCTCATGCGCCGGGTGGTTGGGGTTGAGGCGGTAATAGCTGCTGTTGCACAGGCCACGCCAGCTCACGGTGGGGCCGCGGTGGTCGCCCTCGGCAGTGTGGTTGAACACCACATCGAGGATGACTTCAATGCCCTCCGCGTGCAGGCTGCGCACCATCTGCCTGAATTCATCGCGCGGCGCGTGGCTGCTGGCCAGGCGCGGCTCAACGCAGAAAAATCCCAGCGTGTTGTAGCCCCAGTAGTTGCTCAAACCCAGGTGGTGCAGCCGCTCTTCATCGAGGTGCTGGTGCACCGGCAGCAGGCTCACCGCCGTGACGCCCAGGCGCTGCAGGTGCGCCAGCGCGGCCGGGCTGCCCAGGCCGGCATAGCTGCCGCGCAGGGCCTCGGGCACGCCCGGGTTCTGCATGCTGAAGCCGCGCACATGCAGCTCATAGAGCAAGGTGTCGCGCAGCGGGCGGTGCAGCGGCGCGTCGCCCTGCCAGTCGAAGCTGTCGCCGACCACCCGCGCCTTGAGCGCAGCGCCGGCGTTGTCGCGCACGCACAGCACGTCGGGGTGGGCCGTGGCATGGCCGCAGTGCGCGGCGCTCCAGTCCCACTGGCCCACCGTCTCGCGCGCATACGGGTCGAGCAGCAGCTTGTGCGGGTTGAAGCGCAGGCCGTGTTCGGGCTGCCAGGGGCCATGCGCGCGCAGGCCATAGACCAGGCCGGCCTTGGCGCCGGGCAAGCGGCCGTGCCAGATGTCGGCGCTGTGCGCGGGCAGGGTCTGGCGTGCCAGTTCATGCGTGCCGGTGGCGTCGAACAGGCACAGCTCAATGGCCGTGGCGTGCGCCGAGAAAACGGCGAAGTTCACGCCATCAACATCGGCGTGCGCGCCCAGCGGCCAGGCCCGGCCAGGCTCCAGCGCCATGTCTTGCAGCATGGCGGTGTCGACCTTCAGGCGGTCCATTCGAGCATCAGGCAAGCCAGCGGCGGCAGGTTCAGCAACACCGAGTCCGCGCGCCCATGCCATGCCTGCGGTTCAGATTGCACGCCGCCGAGTTCGGCACCGATGTTGCTGCCGCCGTAGTACTGCGAATCGGTGTTGATGCGCTCCACCCAGCGCCCGCCGCGCGGCACGCCCACGCGCCAGCCGTGGCGCACCACGGGGGTGAAGTTGCACACCACCAGCATGCGCGAGTCTTCCGCCCGGCCCTTGCGCACGAAGGCCAGCACGCTGTGCGCGGCGTCGTCATGGCAGATCCACTCAAAGCCTTCGGGCGATGTGTCCAGCTCATGCAGTGCGCCCGTGCGCTTGAGCAGCAGGTTCAGGTCGCGCACCAGGCGTTGCATGCCAGCGTGGCCTTCATGCGCCAGCAGGTGCCAGTCGAGGCTGCGTTCGTGGCTCCACTCTTGCTCCTGCGCGAACTCGCAACCCATGAACAACAGCTTCTTGCCCGGGTGGCCGAACATGAAGGCGTAGTAGGCACGCAGGTTGGCCAGTTGCTGCCAGCGGTCGCCCGGCATCTTGGCCAGCAGCGAACCCTTGCCGTGCACCACCTCGTCGTGCGAAAGCGGCAGCACGAAGTTTTCGCTCCACGCATACACCAGGCCGAAGCTCATCTCATGTTGATGGTGCTGGCGGTGGATGGGCTCGCGCGCCAGGTAGCTCAGCGTGTCGTGCATCCAGCCCATGTTCCACTTGTAGTGAAAGCCCAGGCCGCCGCTGAAGGTGGGGCGCGAGACACCGGGGAAGGCGGTGGACTCTTCGGCAAAGGTGGCCGCGGTGACGCGCTCGCCACCCACCACTTCATTGATGCGCTGGAGCAGGCTGATGGCTTCGAGGTTCTCGCGCCCGCCGTGGGCGTTGGCAATCCACTCACCGGCCTTGCGGCTGTAGTCGCGGTACAGCATCGAGGCCACGGCATCCACGCGCAGGCCGTCGATGCCGAAGCGTTCCAGCCAGTACAGCGCGCTGCCGATCAAAAAACTGCGCACCTCGAAGCGGGCGAAGTTGTAGATCAGCGTGTTCCAGTCGTTGTGATAGCCCTCGCGCGGGTCGGCGTATTCGTACAGGTGCGTGCCGTCGAACTGCGCCAGGCCGTGCGCGTCGGTCGGGAAGTGCGCGGGCACCCAGTCGAGGATCACGCTCAAGCCCGCCTCGTGCGCGCGGTGCACGAAGCGCTGCAAGCCTTCGGGCGGGCCGAAGCGCGCGGTGGGCGCATACAGGCCCAGGGTCTGGTAGCCCCAGGAACCATCGAACGGGTGTTCGGTGATCGGCATCAGCTCGAGGTGGGTGAAGCCCATGCCGGCGGCGTAGGGCACCAGCTCTTCTGCCAGCTCGTCCCAGGTCAACCAGCGGTCATCTTCCTCGGGCTTGCGCTTCCACGATGCCAGATGCACTTCGTAGATCGAGATCGGCGCGTCGTGCGCATTGGCGCGGTGGTGCTGCACGCGTTGCGGCTGCACGGGCGGCAGGGCAGCCACGATGCTGGCGCTGGCCGGGCGCAGCTCGGCGGCGCGCGCCATCGGGTCGGCCTTCTGCGGCAGCAGGCGGCCCTGCGCATCGAGCAGCTCGAATTTGTAGCGCGCACCCACGCCCACACCGGGAATGAAGATTTCCCAGACCCCGCATTCGCGGCGCAGGCGCATGGGGTGGCGCCGGCCGTCCCAACTGTTGAAGTCAGCCACCACGCTGACGCGCGATGCATTCGGCGCCCACACGGCAAAGGCCACGCCGGCCACGCCCAGCATCGCGCGCGGCTGCGCGCCCAGCGCTTCAAACGGCCGCAGGTGCGTGCCTTCGGCCAGCAGCCATGCATCCACTTCGCCCAGCACCGGCGGAAAGCGGTAAGGGTCGTCTTGCAGGCTCACCTGGCCGTCGGCCCAGGTCACCTTCAATTGATAGGCGGCCGTGGAGGTGATGCGTGCTTCGAACAAGCCGTCGCTGCGCGGCGGCAGTTTCACCGCACGTTGACGGTCTTCGAACACCGCCGCCACGGCCACCGCGCCGGGCAAGAAGACGCGCAGCCAGCGCTTGCCGTCTTCACCCCCATGCACGCCGAGCACCGCGAAGGGGTCAGCGTGGCGCGCTTGCGCCAGGGCTTCGGCGTCAGCCGCGGCGAGCATGGCTCAGCGCTCCCCCGCCACCTTCCACACCTGCTCGGCATATTCGCCAATGGTGCGGTCAGACGAGAAAGCGCCCATGCCGGCCACGTTGGCAATCGCGATAGTCACCCAGGCTTCGGGCTGGCGGTACAGCGCGTCCACGCGCGACTGCGCGGCCACGTAGGCGTCATAGTCAGCCAGCAACTGGTAATGGTCGCCGCCGCCCAATAACGAATCAATCAAGCCACGAAAGCGCTGCGGCTCGCCCGGGCTGAAGGCGCCGTTGCCGATGGCGTCGAGAGCGGTGCGCAGCCGCGCGTCGCTTTCATAAAAACGCCAGGGCTGGTAGCCGGCCGCCCGGCGCGCCGCCACTTCATGCGCGAGTTGGCCGAAGATGAAGATGTTGTCGCTGCCCACGTTCTGGCGCAGCTCGATGTTGGCGCCGTCATCGGTGCCGATGGTCAGTGCGCCGTTGAGCGCCAGCTTCATGTTGCCGGTGCCTGAAGCCTCGGTGCCGGCGGTGGAAATCTGCTCCGACAAATCGGCCCCGGGCATGATGGTCTCGGCCACCGAAACGCCATAGTTGGGCACGAATACCAGCTTGAGCTTGCGGCCCACGCGCGGGTCGTTGTTGATCACCTGACCGGCGTCGTGAATCAGCCGGATCACCTGCTTGGCGCTGTGGTAGCTCGACGCTGCCTTGCCGGCAAACAGCACCACCCGCGGCACCTGGACCGAGCCTGGCTGCTCGCAAATGCGCAGGTAGCGCGTGACCACGTGCAGCACGTTGAGCAACTGGCGCTTGTACTCGTGGATGCGCTTGACCTGCACGTCAAACAGGCTGGCCGGGTCGATGACGACACCGCATTCGCGTTCGA
>JAYUHT010000319.1:0-12451 GCA_043766725.1 Burkholderiales bacterium
CGCGCGCAGCTCGGCCGGGTCGATCGGTTTGCACAGCACGTCGTTGGCACCGTTCTCCAGCGCCAGCAAGCGCGCGCGGCGGCTGTCATCACTGGCCAGGGCCATCACCGGCACGTGGCGCAAGGTGCGCTCCGCGCGCATCCCGGCCAGCAAATCCAGCGCGCTGGGCTCAAGCATCGCCAGTTCAACGAAAACCAGGTCGGGCTCGGTCTCGCGCAGGCGCTCCAATGTCAGGTCAGCGCCGGTCAGCACTTGCACCTGTTCGTAGCCGTTGGCGTGAAGAAATTCCTCCAGCGCCGCGGCGTTAAGCGGCTCGTCGTCGGCAATGACGATGCGTGCGCGCGTCAGCTGCGATGCGTCGAGCTGACCAGCTTGCGAGTCATTGAAACCGGGTGCATGGGTCATGGGGGGGCAAGGGGTGTCCCCTGACCTATCGGTCAGGCCGCGCCCCAGCTTGAATGCCGGGCGCACACCGCCGCCCCACGCCAGCGGCAAAAAGCCAGGTTTCGGGCCGCTGTTCAGGTGCTTGGTGCCGGGGGGTCTGGGCACACTTGCCGGCATCGATCAGCCCGTTCGCGTGCCAAGTGGCGCACGCGCATGCACGCCGCCGGCGTGCGCCCATGACCTGAAGGCGTCCTTGGAAGCCGATACCCTCGACCCCGCAGCCCGCAATGGCCCAGCCCAGGCCGGTGGCCGCGCGGCCACGCCCCTGCTGGCTGCGCCTGCGGTTTCGCCGGCTGCTGCGCCGGTTGCGCTGCCGCCTGCCACGGTGCCAGCGGCCTGCCACTTGCAGGATTCACCGGCATTGCGCCGCTGGCTGGCGCAGCACTGCGAAGCCACCGACCAGGTGGCCGCGGCGCTGGTCATCGCCTTGCGCGACGGCGGCGCCGCGAACGAGCCCGTGGCGCTTTGGCCGGCCGGCGCCAGCACCTCCAACCCCATGCTGCAAGCCGCGCGCGCCGCCGTGCAACGCGGCCGTGCGGTCGACATCGCCTTGACCATGGCGGCGCCCGACGCCGACCACAACCGCATCATTGCCCTGCCGCTGCGCGATGGCGCAGCCACCATCGGCGCGGTGGCCCTGGCCCTGCGCTGCCCCGACAGTGGCAGCGCCCAGGCGCAACAGGCCGCACTGGAAAAAGCCTGCGAGCGCCTGGGTGCGGCCCTGGCCGCGGGCGCGCCCGCACCCGCGCTGGACATGTCGGCGCACATCCTGCACTTGCTGGCTGTCTTCATGCGCGCACCGGTCCTGGCCGATGCTGCCGCGGCGTTCTGCGCCGAGCTCGCGTCGGCTTTGCGCTGCGAGCGGGTGTCCATGGGTCTGACAAAAGGCCATGACATTGAATTGCTGGCGCTGTCCAACGGCGCCCGCCCCGAAGCGGGGCACGAGCTGGCTCGCCTGTTGGGCGCGACCATGCAAGAAGCGGTGGATCAGGGCGCGCGCGTGCTCTACCCGGCCCGGGTGACCGATGCCTTGCGCATCGTGCTGGCGCACGCCGAGCTGCATGCGCGCAGCGCCCACCAGTTGGCCAGCGTGCCCCTGGCGCACGACGCCGCCAGCGCGGCGCCGCACGGCGGCCCGCGTGCCGTGGGCGCGGTGCTGGCTGAACGGCGCGGCGCCGAGCCGTTCACGGCCAGCCAGTTGGCGTTGCTGGAAGGCGCCGCCGCGGCCGTGGCACCGCTGCTGGCCATGCGGGCGCTGGCGCAACGCTCCTTCAAGGCACGGTTGGGTGAACTCGCCCAACGCATGGCGGCGCGCTTCAAGCGCCGCGACGACCCCCTGCCCAAGGTGCTGGCCGGCGCGGCCGTGCTGGGCGTGCTGTTCATCACCTTGCTGCCAGTGCAGTACCACGTGGGCGCGCCGGCGCGGCTCGAAGGGGCCGTGCAGCGTGTGGTGGTGGCGCCAAATGACGGCTACTTGCAAAAGAGCCATGTCCGCCCGGGCGACACCGTCAAAGCCGGCCAGGTGCTGGTGGAGATGGCCGACCAGGACTTGCTGCTCGAGCAACGCAAATGGGAAGGCGCGCTGGCCCAGCACGAAAACGCATTTGCCGCGGCGTTGGCGCGGGCCGACCGCGCCCAATTCATCATCACCCAGGGCAAGGCTTCCGAAGCGCGGGCGCAGCTTGAACTGGTGCGCCGGCAACTCTCGCGCTCACGCCTGCTGGCACCCATCGACGGCGTGGTGATCAAAGGCGACCTGAGCCAGGCCCTTGGCGCCCCGGTGCAGCGCGGCGACACCTTGTTGACGCTGGCGCCGAATGCGCAGTACCGGATCATGGTTGACGTTGACGAGCGCGACGTGGCCCTCATCGCCCCCGGCCAGCGCGGCCAGCTGGCGCTGTCGGCCCTGCCGGTGAATGCCTTGGCCTTCGAAGTCGAGCGCGTCACACCCGTGGCCGCAGTGCGTGACGGCCGCAATGCCTTCGAGGTGCAGGCGCGTTTGCTCGAAACACCGGCCAACTTGCGCCCGGGGCTGCAAGGTGTGGCCAAGATCGACGCCGGCCAGCGTTCCATGCTATGGATCGTCAGCCACCGCGCGCTGGACTGGCTGCGCATGGCGGTCTGGGGCTGGGGCTGGTGAATTGAGACCCCCCCTACGCGCTTCGCGCGCCCCCCGGGGGGCAACGCCAGCGGCCCGGCAGAGCCGGTTCCGCGGCGTTCGCTTGGATCGAGGCGTTTCATTTGTGGTGCCTGGCCCTCGGCGCCACGAAAGACTAACGTGACGCAGTCACTCTACTCACCGCAGTGGTACCGCGTGGCGCGCGTGCGCCCGCTGCTCAGCCCGCAGGTGCGCGTGCAGCGCCAGCATTGGCGCGACCAACGCTGGTACGTGCTGAGCGACGAAGCCAGCGGCCGGCACCACCGCATCAACGAAGCGGCCTACCAATTCGTCGGCCGCTGCGACGGCGAGCGCAGCGTGCACGAGGTCTGGGCCGCGCTCATGGATCTGGCGCCGGAGCAGGCACCCACGCAAGATGAAGTCTTGCAACTGTTGGCGCAACTGGGTGAGCTGGAACTGGTGCAGACCGATCTGCCCGGCGACACCGAAACCCTGGCGCGGCGCCAGGCCGAGCGCAAAGCGGCGCGCAAACGCGCCATGCTCAACCCGTTCTCCTTTCGCCTGCCCTTGTTCGACCCGCATGCCCTGCTCAAGCGGCACGACCGCCTGGCCAAGGCGCTGTTCAGCCCGCTGGCCGCGGCCCTGTGGCTGCTGGGCGTGGTCGGCGCAGCCTTGTTGGCCGCGCTGGAGGCGCCCGCGCTGGCCAGCCACACTGCGCAGGCCTTCAGCGGCACACGCAGCCTGCTGTTGGTCTGGCTGTGCTACCCGCTGCTCAAGACCGTGCACGAAGCCGCCCATGCCCTGGCGGTGCAGCGTTATGGCGGCGAAGTGCATGAGGCCGGCGTGGGCTTGATGTTCCTGGTGCCCGCACCGTACGTCGACGCCTCGGCCGCCAGCGCCATGACGCAGCGCGTCAACCGCGCCGTGGTGGGCGCCGCCGGCGTGGCCGCCGAACTGGCCGTGGCCGCCTTGGGGCTGTTGCTGTGGTGGCTGACGCAACCGGGCTGGGTGCATGACGCCGGCTTCGTGCTCGCCGCCATCGGCCTGGGTTCGACCCTGCTGTTCAACGGCAACCCGCTGCTTCGCTTCGATGCCTATTACGTGTTGTGCGACCTGTTCGAGTTGCCCAACCTGGCCAGCCGCAGCGCCGGCTGGTGGAGCGCCTTGCTAGGCCGCCGCTTGCTCGGCGCACACACCGAGGTGCCGGCCCATGCGCGCAGCGAGCGCAAGTGGTTGATCGCCTATGCGCCGTTGTCGCTGTTGTGGCGGCTGGGCCTTTCCGTGGCGGTGGTGCTGTGGCTGGGCGGCCAATGGCTGCTGGCCGGCGTCGCCGTGCTGGCCTATGTGCTGTTCACCGTGCTGCTCAAGCCCGTCTCAGGCTGGGCGCGCCAGGCGCTCGATGCCGCCCAGCCCGGGCGCGAGCAGGCCCGCGTGCGCGCCCGCCTCGGCGCCACGCTGGCCGTGCTGGTGTTGGGCTTGTTCGTGCTGCCCGTGCCGTTTTCAACCGTGGCGCCGGCCGTGGTCTGGCTGCCTGACAAGGCCTTGGCCCGGCCCGAGGTTGAAGGCTTTGTGGCCGAGTTGCCGCTGGCCGATGGCGCCCAGGTCAAGGTGGGCGACGTGCTGGTGCGCCTGGTCAACCCTGAACTGGTGTCGGCGCGCGAGCAACTCGCCAGCCGGCTCGAAGGCCTGAAGGTCGAGCATTACCAGGTGCTGATGCGCGACCCCAACGCGGCGCAGAACCTGGCACTGGACATCGAACGCAGCCTGGCCGAACTGGCGCGTGCCGAACAACGCCTGGCCCACCTTGAGGTGCGTGCGCAAACCCAGGGCACCCTGGTCATGCCGCGCCAGGCCGACTGGTTGGGTGCCTTCGTGCGCCAAGGCGCCACGCTGGGCCATGTGCTGGCCGCCGAAGATCTGCGCGTGCGCGCCGCTGTGGCGCAGGCCGATGCGCACCTGATCCGCCAACGCGTGCAGGGCGCCCAGGTGCGCCTGGCCGATGCGCCGGCGAAAGCGTTCCTGGCCACGCTATCCAGCGACACCCCGGCCGCCACGCGCCAGTTGCCCAGCGCGGCGCTGGCCGATGTGGGCGGTGGCCCTTATGCCAGCGACCCGGCCGAGAAGAACGGCACGCAAAGCCTGGAACCCGTTTTCCTGTTCGACCTGAACATCAGCGCGCAGGCCGCGCTGCACGTCGGCGCCCGCGCCTGGGTGCGCTTCGAGCACGGCCACGAAGCCCTGGCCGTGCAGGGCTACCGGCGCGCGGCGCAACTGTTCCTGCAACACTTTTCACCAACGAGCTAAATGCGTCACATAGCGTCAATTGCCGGGAGGCGGGCCGAGCGCCGGGCCGCCCCAAGCCGGCCCGCCATCCCCTCGGGGGATCGACGCGTGTACTCACGCGGCGAGGGGCAGTCATGATTCATTGGTTGCCCATGCCCGGCCTGCTTTGGGGTGCCTACCCGCAAAGAAGGCCGCCGCGCCAGCACCTGGCACAGCGCTGCAACGCCGCGCTGCGCTGGGCGCTGGATCTGGCGCTTGATTCGCTGCACGGCATGCAGTCGCGCACCGATGCCGCGTGGCTGGCTGGTTTGCGCGCCGACATGCAGGCCCTGCGCACGCCGCCGCTGGCCAGTTCCGCCGCGGTCCTGCGTTCAACCTTCCTGCGCGAAGGCCTGGCCCCGGCCACGCTGCGCCGCGCCCTGGCGCTGGCCGGTCTGGCCGCCGAGCGTGAGCTGGGCCTGACGCCGTTCGACAGCCAACTGCTCGCCGCGCGCACCGTGCTCGACAACCGCCTGGCCGAAATGGCCACCGGCGAAGGCAAGACCTTGGCCGTGGCCCTGGCCGCGGCCACCGCCGCGCTGGCCGGCATGCCGGTGCATGTGATCACCGCCAACGACTACCTCGTGGCGCGCGACGCCGCCGCCCTGGCGCCGCTGTACCAGGCGCTGGGCCTGACCGTGGGCTGCGTGGTGCAGCCCGATGAGCCCGCCACGCGGGCCCAGGCCTACGCCTGTCACATCACTTATGTGACGGCCAAGGAGCTGGTGTTTGACTACCTGCGCGACGGCCTGGCCCAGGCGGGTGATGCGTCGCGCCGCGCGACCACGCTGCTGCGCGGGCTGTGCATGGCCATCGTTGATGAAGCCGATGCCATCCTCATCGACGAAGCCTGCGTGCCCCTGGTGCTGTCCGCCCCCTCGCCGCAGGCCGAGCCCACAGAACATGCGCAGCAGTCGCTGCAACTCGCCGGCCGGCTGCACGAAGGCTGGCACTTCAAGCTCAGCGCGGATGCGCTCGATGCGCGGCTCAGCACCGCCGGGCAACAGTGGTTGGAAGAAGAAGCGCACACCCTGCCGCGCCTGTGGCGCAACCGCGTGCAGCGTGAGCATGCGGTGAGCATGGCACTGGTGGCGCTGCACCTGCTGCAGCGCCAGCGCCACTATGTGGTGCAAGAAGGCAAGGTGCAGATCATCGACGCCGCCACCGGCCGCGTGGCCGCGGGCCGGGCCTGGTCGCAAGGCCTGCAACAACTGGTGGAGCTGAAGGAAGGCTGCGCCACCACGCCGGGCCTGGTGACGCTGGCGCAGATCAGCTACCAGCGTTTCTTCCCGCGCTACCACCGCCTGGGTGGCTTGAGTGGAACGTTGATTGAGGCGCGCAGCGAGCTGCTGCACACCTATGGCTTGTCGGTGCGGCGCATCGCACTGCGCAAGCCCGTGTGTCGCAGCGTGCTGCCTGAACGCCTGTTTGCCAGCCATGCCGACATGTGGCCCGCGGTGGCCCACCGCGTGGCCGAGCTGCACGCCCAGGGCCGCCCGGTGCTGGTGGCCACCGATTCGATTGCACAGACCGAGGCCGCGGCGCGCGCGCTGGCCGCGCTGGGCTTGCGCCTTCGCATGCTGCACGCGGCCGACGACACGCAAGAGGCCGACACCGTGGCCCAGGCCGGGCAACACGGGGCCATCACCGTCACCACCAACATGGCCGGGCGCGGCACCGACATCGTGCTCGGCCCCGGCGTGGCCGAGGCCGGTGGCCTGCACCTCATTTGCTGCCAGCACAACGCCAGCGCGCGCATCGACCGACAGCTTGTTGGCCGCGCCGCACGCCAGGGCGACCCGGGCTCGGTGCAGACCTGGCTGTCGCTGGACAGCCATTTGCTCGCGCCAAGCTTGCCCCCCGCCGCGCGCGCCTTGCTGGCAAAAACCACCGCGCGCTGGCCGGCCTGGGCGGTGCGTGCCCTGCGCCGCGCGCCGCAACGCCAGCGCGAGGCCGCCGACGCCCTGCAACGCAAACGCCTGGGCGCACAGGACGAGCGGCTGGCGCGCCAGCTTGCCTTTTGCGGCGCCGCAGTTTGAATGTTCAAGAAGCCCCCACCCATGACGAAATCGTGACCATCATGCGCACCCCCTCCTTGATGCTCGCCCTGCTCGCCGCCTGTGTGGGCCCGCCCGCCTGGGCCGCCCAGGCCTTGGGTTGCCTGATCGAGCCCGAGCGCGTGGTCGATGTCGGCAGCCCGGTGATCGGCGTCATCCAGGCCATGGCGGTGGAGCGCGGCGCGGCAGTGCGCCGTGGCCAGGTGCTGGCCACCTTGCGCGCCGACGTGGAACGCGCCTCGTTCGGCGCCGCCAGCCTGCGCGCCGAGGCCGAGGCCGAAGTGCAGGGCGCCGCCACCAGCGCCAGCTTCAACCGCGAGCGCGCGGTGCGCGCCGAAGAGCTGTTCGGCCAGAACTTCATTTCACAACAGGCGCTGCAGCAGGCGCGAACTGAATCGCAACTGGCCGAGCAAAAGCTCAGCCAGGCCATCGAGCAACGCCGCGTGTCGCAACGCGAACGCGAAGTGGCCGGGGCGCAACTGTCACAGCGCACGATTCGCAGCCCGATCGACGGCGTGGTGGCCGAGCGCTACCTCTCGGCCGGCGAGCGGGTGGACGACAAGCCGCTGCTGCGCATTGCCAAGGTCAACCCGTTGCGCGTGCAGCTCGTCGTGCCGATCGCGCTGTATGGCCAGATGCAGCTCGGCAGCCTGGCCAGCGTGTTGCCCGACCTGCCCGGCGCCAAGACGCGCAGCGCCCGCGTGACGCTGGTCGACAAAGTGGTGGACGCGGCATCGAACACCTTCCGCGTGCATCTTGAACTGCCCAATGCCGACCTGGCCCTGCCGGCCGGGCTGCGCTGCAAGGCCGAATTCCCGACCTTGGCCGCGCCTGAAGCCAAGGCCGACCCGATGGCGGTGCCCGCCACGGCAGGGGCCAAGGTGGCCAGGGTAGCCTGGCTGGTGCCGGTTTTGCCGCTGGGGCCGGCCGCCATCGAGCGCGCCGCGGGCCTGGGCAGCGAGCCTGCGTCGGTGGCGCTGGTTCAGCCAGGCCCGGCACTGCCAGCGCCCCGCGCCGCAGCGGCCGTGTCGGCGCCGGTGGCGCACGCCAGGCCGGGCAGCGGCGGCCACATCGCGCTGGCGCTGGCCATGTTGAGCGAGCCCGCGCCTGCCTCCGCCACGCGCCGCTGACTCAGCGCCGCTGAACCGCTGAACCGCTTCCTCTTCACGCACACGCGCACACCGGCATGAGCTCCAGGCTGACCGAACGCGCCCGCCTGCTGGTGCAGGAGCTGGAGCAGCGCGTGCTGTATTCGGCCGATGCGGCGCAACTGCTGGGCCTGCCCGTCGGGCTGGCGCCGCAGCTCAAGCAGATCGAGCCCTCGGCCGCGGCCAGCACCCTCGCCTTGGCACAACAGCAGGTGCAGCAAAGCGCGGCGCGCGAGCTGGTCTTCATCGACAGCCGCGTGCCCGATGCGGCGCTGTTGCTCGACCAGCTGCTGCAGCAGCGCGGCAGTGAGCGCGCGTTCGACATCGTCATGCTGAGCGCCGCCGAAGACGGCGTGGCGCAAATCAACCGCGTGTTGGCCGGCGAGCGCGAGCTGGCGGCGATCCACATCATTTCACACGGCAGCGCAGGCATGATCGAGATCGGCAGCACGCGGCTCGATGCGGCGCAACTCGCGCGCGACGGCGAGGCTGTTGCCCGCTGGGGCCAGGCGTTAACGGCCGCTGGCGACTTGCTGCTGTACGGCTGCGACGTGGCGCAAGGCATGGCGGGCCAGACCTTCTTGCAGCAGCTGGCACGCCTGACCACCGCTGACGTGGCGGCGAGCAACGACAACACCGGCTCGGCCGACATCGGCGGCAACTGGACGCTGGAATTCGCCACCGGCACCCTGCACACACAACTGCTGCCCAGCACCTTCGAGCGCTTGCAGTGGCAAGGCGTGCTGGCCACCTACACCGTCACCAACACCAACGATGCGGGCGCGGGCTCGCTGCGCCAGGCGATGCTGAATGCCAACGGCAATGCCGGCGCCGACCTGATCAACTTCAACATCGCCGGCACCGGCACCCACACGATCACACCGCTGACGGCGTTGCCCACGATCACTGGCGCCGTCGTCATCGACGCCAGCACCGACGACAGCTTCGCGGCCAATGGCAGCCGGCCGGCGATCCTGCTCGATGGCAACAACCTCGCCGCCGATGGCCTGGTGCTGACCGCCACCGCCGACGGCAGCGCCATCAGCGGCTTCGTCATTCGCGACTTCGGCGGCGACGGCATCGAAATCCAGGCCGGCTCCGACGGCAACACGATTACCGGCAACTACATCGGCCGCCTGACCAGCGGCGGCATCGACACCGGCGCGGGCGAGGAAAACACCGGCGCGGGCATCCGCGTGCTGTCCAGCGGCAACATCATCGGCGGCAGCACGGCGGCCGAGCGCAACGTCATCTCGGCCAACGCCCTGTACGGCATCAGCTTCGAGGGCAATACCGCTAACGGCAACACCGTGGCCGGCAACTACATCGGCCTCACGGCAGCCGGCACGGCCATGCTGGGCAACAGCAACGACGGCGTGTTCATCATCGATGGCGCCAGCAATAACACCATCGGCGGGGCGACAGTGGGCCATCGCAACGTCATCGCCGGCAATAGCGATGGCGTGCAGATCGGTGGTGCCGCCGGTGGCTCGAACAACAACTTGGTGCAGAACAACTTCATCGGCACCGATGCCACCGGCACGCTCGACTTCGGCAACAACGACGATGGCGTCGACATCGACAACGCCGCGCTGAACAACCAGGTCGTCGGCAACCTGATTTCTGGCAGCAGCAGCGACGGCATCGACCTCGGCGACGCCGGCGCCAGCACCGGCACGGTGATCCAGGGCAACCTGATCGGCACCGCTGCCAACGGCAGCAGCGCGCTCGGCAACGCCGGCCACGGCATCCTCATCGGCAATGGCGGCACGGCCAACAACACGATGGTCGGCGGCACCACCGCAGGCCAGGGCAACACGATCGCTTTCAATGCGCTGGACGGCATCTACGTGGCGGCCAGCACATCGGTGTCGATGCTGGGCAACACCATCCACGGCAACACCGGCCTGGGGATCGACCTTGGCACGAACGGCGTGACGCTGAACGACGCCCTCGACCCCGACGCCGGCGCGAACAACCTGCAGAACTTCCCGCTGCTCACGCTGGCGCGCACTGACGGCGTGAGCCAGCTCATGCTCAGCGGCACGCTGAACTCGACGGCGAGCATGCAGTTCCGAATCGAGTTCTTTGCCAGTGCGGCGCAGGACAGCACCGGCTACGGCGAAGGCCAGCGCTACCTGGGTTTTGCCAACGTCACCACCGACGGCGCGGGCAACGCCACGATCAGTGCCGCGCTGACCACCACGGTGGCCGTGGGTGAGTTCATCACCGCGACCGCGACGAAGAGCAACGCAGGTTTCACCGTTTTCACCGATACCTCGGAGTTCGCGCGCAACGTCGCCGCGGTGTCGAGCACGCTGGCGACGATCACTGTTGACGCCACGAGCGACGCCAGCGATGGCGACACGACCAGCCTGTCCACGCTGATCGCCAACAAGGGTGCCGACGGTTTCATCTCGCTGCGCGAAGCGATCATCGCGGCGAACAACACGGCCGGCGCCGACGCGATCAACTTCAACATCGCCGGCGCCGGGGTGCAGACGATCGCGCCGGCCACGGCGCTGCCCCAGATCAGCGGGCCGGTCAACCTCGACGCGAGCACGCAGCCAGGCTACGCCGGCACGCCGCTGATTCGCATCGACGGCGCCGCCGCGGGGGCCGGCGTCGATGGCCTGTCGCTGGCCGCCAGCAGCGACGGCAGCACGATCCGCGGCTTCATGATCACGCGCTTCACGCGCGACGGCATCCTGATCCAGGCGGGGGCCGACAGCATCACCGTGGCCGGCAACTGGATCGGCACCACCGGCACCGGCTCGACCGGCGTGGGCAACGGCGACGACGGCATCGACATCGCCGGCTCGTTCGCCATCATCGGCGGCCTCGGTGCCAACGACCGCAACGTCATCACCAACAGCGGCGACGAAGGCATCAACATCGCCGGCGCGGGGGTGACCGGCCATCTGTTCCTGGGCAACTACATCGGTGTCGACCCCGACGGCGCCACCGGCGGCGGCAACGTCGATGTCGGTCTCGCGGTCATTTCGGGCAGCGGCAACACCATCGGCGGCACCAGCGTGGCCGCGCGCAACGTGATCTCGATGAACAACGAAGGCATCGAGATCAACACGTCGAACAACGTGGTGCAGGGCAACTACATCGGCACCGACGCTGGCGGAACCCTGAACCGCGGCAACCGGGTCGGCAACGGCTTGCAGATCCAGGGCAGCCCGACCAACAACCTGATCGGTGGCGCGGTGGCGGGGGCCGGCAACCTGGTCGCGTTCAACGCGCTCGACGGCATCGATGTCGTCAACGGCAGCGGTCATGCCATCCTGGGCAACCTGATCCACTCGAATGCCGACCTCGGCATCGACCTGGGCACGAACGGCGTGACCCTGAACGACGCCCTCGACGCCGACAGCGGCGCCAACAACCTGCAGAACTTCCCGGTGCTGACATCGGCCGGCACCGACGGCACCAACGTGGCCGTGGCCGGCTCGATCAACACCACGGCCAACACCACCGTGCGCATCGAGTTCTTTGCCAATGCCGCGGGCGACGGCACCGGCCACGGCGAAGGTCAGACCTGGGTCGGCGCCACCACCGTCATCACCGACGGCAGCGGCAACGGCCGCTTCGTGGCGAGCTTCGCCAGGGCCGTGCCCGCGGCGCAACTGATCAGCGCCACGGCCACGGTGATGAACCTGGCCGGCGCATACGGCTCGACATCGGAGTTCGCGCTCAACGTGGCCGCCAGCAGCGCGCTGATCGTCGACACCACGAATGACGTGCTCGATGGCAGCACCACTTCTGTGGCCGCCCTGCTTGCCGGCAAGGGTGCGGACGGCAAGATCTCGCTGCGCGAAGCGATCATCGCCACCAACAACACGGCCGGCACCGAGACGATCTTCCTGCCTGCGGGGACCTATACCCTGACACGCGCCGGGGCCGGCGAAGACCTGGCCTCGACCGGCGACCTGGACATCACTGGCAGTGTCAACGTCATTGGCGCCGGTGCCTCATCGACAACGATCAATGCGAACGCTCTGGATCGCGTGTTCGACGCCCTGGGCTCAGCCGTCGTCAGCCTGGAGAACCTGACGCTGACCGGAGGGTCGGTCAGCAGTTTCGGTGGGGGCGCCATCCACGTTTTCAGCGGCAGTAGCTTGACCGTGAGCCGCAGCGTCATCACCGGCAACAGTGTGTCGGCAGGCCTGAGCGGCGGAGCGATCGTCAGCCAGGGCAACCTGACGATGGATCAGGTTCACGTCACGTCAAATACCGCAATCAATTTCGGCGGAGCGGTCTACAACAGCACCGGCACGGCGGTCATCACCAATTCACTGTTCAGCAGCAATACGACGGGGAATGATGGCGGAGCCCTCTACACCGGTGGCGCC
>JAYUHT010000320.1:0-4724 GCA_043766725.1 Burkholderiales bacterium
ATGTAGCGCTCGAACTCGCGAAGCTCTTCCATCAAAGCTCACCTCTTGCTTGAAGAAGTGCGCATAATGCCTTGATTTCGTTAACACAGTAAGACTAGGAGCGTGGGCGGCAGAAGGACGGCGGCTGCAACGCGCCAGAAACCGGCACCGCTCGGTATCACCGCCTGCGCCCAGGGGAACCACCCTGGGCTTGTCGGTGCTCCCAAGCGGACTTCAGTTTTCGCACGTTTCGCTTCGCCGCCTTCTGCCGCCCACGCTCCTAGCCGCCCTGTGCGCCGGCCTGGCCAGCGCCTTGCCGGCGTGGGCATTGGGGGCCGGCGAGCCGTTCGTGCCGCCGCGGCGCCCTGCCGCGGCTGCCGCAGCCCCTGCTGCCAGCGCCGCCAGTGCTGCCCGCGAGGCAGTGCTTCAAACCGAGCTGGGCGACGCCGTGGTGGCAACCGGCGGCCTCAGCGGTGTGCGCCTGGGGCAGCGGCCACAGGCCTTGATCGACGGCCAGTGGGTCGCAGTCGGCCAAGCCGTGCGCGGTGCGCAGTTGTTGGCCGTGCAGGCTGACCACGCGCTGCTGCGCTGGGCCGACGGCCGCACCGAACGCCTGGCCTTGGCCGGGCAGACCGAACTCGTGCGCCGCAGCCATGCCGCGGCGCCCCCCAGCAACCCACGTACGCCAACGCCATGACCCATTTCTCTGCATGGCGAAACTTTGCCCTGCTGCTTTCGAGCAGCCTGCTGCTGGCGGCTTGCCAAACCGGCCCCAAGCCACGCAGCACCGCCGACGCCATCGACGCAGAACTGCGCCAGGCCCTGCCCAAGCCCGTGCCGCGCGCCGCGCCCAAGGTGCCCGAGCAGGTGCTGCGCGCGTTGGTGCCGCCGCTGACCAGCGACGTGCCTCGCCCGGCCGCGCTGGCCGAGCCGCGCTTCGATTTGGCGGTCACCGGCGCCACTGCGGCTCAGGTGTTCCAGGCCATTGGCTCGGGCTCGCGCTACAGCATCTTGCTGCCCCCGGCGCTGCAAGGCGGCGCCATCTCGCTGAGCCTGAAAGACGTGACGGCGCGCGAGGCGCTGGACGTGATGCGCGAGTTGTATGGCTTCGAGTATCGGCATGAAGGCAACCGCGTGTACGTGCAGCAAGCGGCGCTGCAAACCCGCGTCTTTCACGTCAGCTACCCCAGCACGCGGCGCGTCGGGCGCAGCGACACGCGCGTCAGTTCGGGCTCGATCTCGTCCAACGCCGCCACGGCCGGTGTGGCCGCCACCACGTCAGCGGCCGAAGGCAGCCAGGTCACCAGCACCAGCGACGCCGACTTCTGGAAGGAACTGGACATTGGTTTGAAGATGGTGGTGGGCAGCGATACCGGCCGCCAGGTGGTGACCTCGCAGCACAGTGGCGTGGTCGTGGTGCGCGCCTTCCCGCGCGAGCTGCGCGAAGTGGAAAACTACCTGCGCGCCGCGCGCCTGTCGATCGACCGCCAGGTCATGCTCGAAGCCAAGATCGTCGAGGTCTCGCTCAAGGAAGGCTTCGAATCGGGCATCAACTGGTCGGGCCTGAAAGACGGCAACCACCGCTTCTCGATCGGCGCTGACGCCAGCCGGGTGTGGATCCCCGGCAGCATCGGCACGGCCGCGGGCATCCCGCCCAATGCGCTGGTCACCAACATCGACGCCAGCACCACGCCGGCCACCGTCATCCCCACCACGCTGGCGCAGTTGCTCAGCAGCCCGGCCACGGGCATGGGCGTGCTCAACATGGCGCTCACCACGGGCAGCTTTGCCGGGTTGTTGTCGTTCCTTGAAACGCAGGGCGCGGTGCATGTCTTGTCGTCACCGCGCGTGGCCGCCATCAACAACCAGAAGGCCGTGCTGCGTGTGGGCACGGACGACTTCTTCATCACCAATGTGTCGACCACCGCCACGTCGAGTGCCTCGGGCAGCGTGGTCACGCCATCGATCACGGTGCAGCCGTTCTTCAGCGGCATCTCGCTCGACGTGACGCCGCAGATCGACCAGGACGGCATGGTCACGCTGCACATCCGCCCGTCGGTGAGCCAGGTCAGCGAGCGTTCGCGCGTCGTCAACCTGGGCACCATGGGCACCTTCACGCTGCCGCTGGCATCGAGCAACGTCAACGAAACCGACACCGTGGTGCGTGTGCAAGACGGCAACATCGTGGCCATCGGCGGCCTGATGCAGCAGGTACAGAGCGACGACGACAGCAAGGTGCCCGGCGTGGGCGATGTGCCGCTGGCCGGGCAGCTGTTCAAGCGCAGCAACCGCCGGCTTGAAAAGCGCGAGGTCGTCTTCCTCATCAAGCCCACCGTCATCAAGGGCGAGGCGCAGTGGCAGGCCGACATGGCCAGCACCGCCGAGCGTCTTGGCCACATGACGCCGCCAGCGCCGCGCGGCAACGCCACGGCCGTGCCTGCCGCGGGCGGCAACCCAATCACCGAGTAAGCCCATGTACCTCCAACACTTTGGCCTGCGCGAATTTCCGTTCGGGCTCACGCCCGACACCGGCTTTGCCTACCGCGCGCATGCCTGCCAGGCGGCACTGAACACGGTGCTGCTGTCGCTGCAAGGCGGCGACGGCTTCATCAAGGTGACCGGCGAAGTCGGCACCGGCAAGACGCTGATGTGCCGCATGCTGCTGGAAAAGCTGGTTACCGGAACCGTTAGCGCCTACCTGCCCAACCCCAAGCTGCACCCGCATGAAATGCTGCGCAGCCTGGCGCAAGACCTGGGCCTGCGCGTGACGCGGCTGCGCGCCGAAAACGACCTGTACCACGCCGTTGAACGCAAGCTGCTGGCCCTGGCCGGCGAGGGCCGGCGCGTGGTGATGTGCGTTGACGAGGCGCAAGAGCTGCCGCTGGACACGCTCGAATCGCTGCGCTTGCTGTCCAACCTGGAGACCGGCAAGCAAAAGCTGATCCAGATCGTGCTGTTCGGCCAGCCCGAGTTCGACACCATGCTCAAGCGCCCGGCCCTGCGTTCGCTGGCCAGCCGCGTCGGCTTCAGTGCCCGGCTAGAACCACTTGGCCGCGCCGACTGCCAGGCCTACCTGCGCCACCGCCTGGGCGTGGCGGGCTGGAGCGGGCCCGATGTCTTCACCCACGCTGCCGCCCGGCTGCTCTTTCGTGCCAGCGCCGGTGTGCCGCGGCGCGCCAACACCCTGGCCCACAAGGCCTTGCTGCTGGCCTATGGCCGCGGCATGTACCGGGTCGACTTCTTCACGCTGTGGCACGCCTGGCGCGACGAGCAAAGCCTGCTCGGTGCCTTGAACGGCCTGTTCATCAACGGCGTGCAGGCGCTGTTCGGCCGCTTCGCACAAGGAGCGCGGTGATGAGTGTCATGAACAAGATGCTGCAAGACCTGCAAGCGCGCCAGGCCGGCGGCGTGGTCGCCACCGAAGACGTGCGGGCCACGGTTGCCGCGCCAAAACGCAACCGCATGCTGTTGCTGTTGGTGGGCGGCGCCGCCGCCATCTCGGCCGCCGCCTTTGCGCCGCTGCCCAGCCCGGGCCGCGCGCCAAGTGTGCCGGCGGCAATGTTGGCTGAGGCTGGGCCCACGCCCGTGACCAACACACCGGCCGTGGCCGAGCCAGTGCCTGCCGTGGCAGCGAGTGTGGCTGAGGCTGAGCGGCCAGCATCGGCGCCGAGCGCTGAGAACACCTTGCGCATGCCGGCGCATCTGCCGCGTGTTGCCACGCCAGCACGCGCTGCCACTGCGCCGCCATCAGCACCCACACCCACACCCGCACCCGCACCCGCACCCGCACCCGCACCGGCCCGCGAACGCGCAGCCCCGCCAGCGACGCCGGCCGCCCCGCTGGGCGCCAGCATGCAAGGCGCCGCCGCGCAGCGTGCTGCGCCGGCCGCTGTCGCCGCCAAGGCCAGTGCCGCGCCCACGCCGCTTCAGTGGGGCCGGTGGCTGCGCGCGGCCCGCGATGGGGCCGACGACCCGGCCTGGCCGATGTCGCCGGTGCAGCGTCGCGTCCTGCTCAGCCTGGCGTCATCGCCCAGCGCTGCCCACTCGCCCAGCGCGCCCGCGTTGGTCAGCGCACCAGGCCTGGCCTGGCAATGGCAGCCCGGCTCGCCCCCGCCGCCCGATCCCTCCATCCGCGAGCTGCACTGGCGCAGCCGCGAGGCCACGTCCGCCCAATTGCGCATCGAGCCCACCGGCCTGCGTTGGATCGAAGGCGATCTGCACTGGTTTGCCGCCGTCGACGCGGCCACGCTGCAAGCCCTGCTGCGCGAGTTTTGACGCCACAAGCGGGGTGCCGGCGCGCGGGCCCCGGCCACTATCATCACCGGTTGCCCACCATCGCCCGCCATGCCCCCTGCCACCCCCTTTGATCGACCCCTGCTGCAGGTGCGCGGCGCGCGCACGCACAACCTGAAAAACATCGATCTCGACATCCCCAAGCATGCGCTGGTGGTGATCACCGGCCTGTCAGGTTCAGGCAAATCCAGCCTGGCCTTTGACACCCTGTATGCCGAGGGCCAGCGCCGTTATGTCGAGAGCCTGTCGGCCTATGCGCGGCAGTTTTTGCAGCTGATGGACAAGCCCGATGTGGACGTGATCGAGGGCCTGTCGCCGGCCATCTCGATCGAGCAAAAAGCCACCTCGCACAACCCGCGCTCGACCGTCGGCACGGTGACCGAGATCCACGACTACCTGCGCTTGCTCTACGCCCGCGCCGGCACGCCGTTCTGCCCCGATCACGATCTGGC
>JAYUHT010000321.1:0-4711 GCA_043766725.1 Burkholderiales bacterium
CCATCACCGAACTGCTCGCGCTGCGCGCCGTCGCCGCCGAGGGCACATCGTTCTCATGACACCCCACAGGAGACACCGATGAAACGCCGACTCTTGCAAGCCCTGTGCGCCGCTGCTGCCGCCCTGACGCTTTGCGCCGCGCCGCAGGCCGCCCTGGCCCAGGCCTACCCGAACAAGCCCGTCAAGATCGTGATCGGCTTTGGCCCGGGCAGCGGCACCGACATCATCGCGCGCATGCTGGCCGAAGAGTTGAGCCAGGCGCTGGGGCAGCCCTTCATCGTCGACAACAAGCCGGGTGCGGCGGCGCAGTTGGCCGCAACGGCGGTGACCAAGTCGCCGGCCGATGGCTACACGCTGTTCCTGACCTCGAATTCGTCGCACTCGGTCAACCCGCACATTTTCAAGAAGCTGCCCTACGACCCGATTGCCGACTTCACGCCGATCGGCGGCGTCGCCTACTTTCCGTTCATCCTCGCCGTCAACGCCGACTTGCCGGTGCGCACGCCGCAGGAGTTCGTGGCCTACGCGCTGGCCGCCAACGGCAAGATCAACTACGCCTATGGCACGTCGGCGGTGCAGATCCCGGCCGAGGCGCTGAACCGGCTGCTGAAGCTCGGCGCGACCGGCGTGCCGTACAAGAGCAGCCCACCGGCCTTGATCGACGTTGTTGGCGGCCAGGTGCAGTTCCTGGTGGTCGACCTGGCTTCGGCGCGGCCACACCTGCAAAGCGGCCGCTTGCGCGCGCTGGCGGTCACCACCTCCAAGCGCACGGCGCTGGCGCCCAACTTGCCGACCATCGAGGAAACGCTCGGCCTGCGCGACTTCGACCTCGCCGCATGGACGGGCCTGTTCGGGCCCGCCGGCCTGCCCAAGGAGATTCAAGAAAAACTCTCAGTGACGCTGCAACAAATCATGGCCAAGCAGGAGCTGCGCGAACGCGTCGTGGCCATGGGCGCCGAGCCAACGCCATCAGACATCCCCACCTTCACCGCGCTGGTGAAGCGGCAGCTTGAGCTGTGGGGCCGCAAGGTGGCCGACGCCGGCATCCAGCCGGAATAGGGCAATGCGAATGGCCGTGCAGGAAGACCCGCGGCAGCCGGTGCTGGTGGGCATGGGCACATGCAGCCAGCGCGAGGAAGACTTCACGCACGCGCAGGAGCCGCTGGGCGGTGCCCAAGGGGCGTTGGCGATACCGCAACCCGGCCGGCGAGATCGCGCGCGCCATTGGCGCACCGTCAGCGACCATCGTGCTGGCCAGCGTCGGCGTGCCGTCAGCGAGACGATGCGCCGGGCATCAGCCTCGAACCTGCTGAAGACTTGCGACACCCGGCGGAGGTGCAGGCCGGCATCGTCATGCCCGCACCGCTGTACGCCATCCTCGAATCAGCCTGGCGCGCGAAGCGCAACTGGAGCGTTGACGAGCACCGCCGCCGCATGGCCGCGCTGCAAGCGCAGCGCGTCAGCCGGTGCTGACTGCGTGCGGCCAATCCTGCGGCCAGCGCCCGCGGCGGCGGTGCAAGGCCGGCAGGGCGACGGTTTCCATGATGCAGCCGTGACCCACGCGCCCTTCCCAGAGCCACTTCATTTGCGCGGTGTAGGTCACCGTGCCGGCATACGCATTCCAAGGGCCGCCAACGTCGGCCACGCCGTGCAGGTGATAGACCTTGCCGCGCACGCAGGTGGCCTTCAGCTCGATGCCCACCACCGCGCTGCCCAGGCGCGTACTCGTCTGCGCCAAATCGGTCAGGCCGTAGACCAGGCCGTCTTCCAGCACATAGCCGTGGGCCAGGCTGTGTTCCTGGCCAGCGGGTTTGTCCAAGTCCATCACGGTGATGAAGTGGAAAGCGGGGCCGCCTTCGAAGGCGGCGGAATTGGAATTCTGGGCATTGAACTTGAGGGCGTTGCGATGGCCCCAACTGTGATCCATGCGCTCAATGCTGTTCACGACAAACTCGCGGCCGCGGATCTTCACGCGGCCGGTGACCCGCCCACTCATGTCGAAGTGGCCGCCCCATGCTGCACCCAGTCCCGAGCCGGCGTGCTGGGCGTCTGTGCTGCGCGCTGCCTTGGGGCTGTGGCTCGGGTCATGGATGTCGAAGGGCTCCATCAGCCCGCACCAATCAACGTGGATTTCCGTGTCGTCGAAGCCGACATAGTCGATGCGGTAGTCGCGCGGCGCCTTCACACAGCGAATGGCCAGGCCGCTGGGCGATTCGATGACGGCCCACACCTTGGGCGCCGGCAGGTGGTGTTGGGCGTCTTGGTACAGCAAGTCGGCGCGGTTGTCCGACAGGCAGCCGTAGATGGCGATGTCATTGATCATCACGCCGATGCCCGGGCGCACCACCACGTAGACCGTGATGAGCAAGTGTTCTTGCGGCAGCGCGATGGGGAAGAAGTAGGTCTCGGCCCAGGTGTGGCCTGGCTGCGCCGGCGTGTGAAATTCGAGGTCTTTGGCGGTGATCATGGGTTTGGCGTCGGGGGTTGCAGTGCCGTCTCCAGGCTCGGCAGCGCCTGGGGGTCGGGCTCGATGCTCAGCGGCGCATACCAGGTGCGCTGCGCCAGCAGCCAGCACTGGGTGCCGGCCACCACCACCTGCTCGATGCTGCGTTGCGCCTCGGGCGCAAAGGCGGGGCTGGCCCGCACCGCCTGGCTGATGGCCTCTTCCAGCGCCGTGACCGCGGCGCGCAGGGCAGCGGGGCCTTGGCCCAGGTTGGCCTGCACGGCGGCCGCGCCGGCCAGGGCGGCTTGCAAGGCTGTGCCGTGTGGCGCGGGGGTGGCTGCCAGCACGTCGCGCGCCATGGCGGTTTGTGCCGAGAGTTCAAACGCATCCAGCCGCCACGCCTGCGGCGCGCGCTGGCGGTGGAATTCCAGCCAGTCGATCACCAGTTTGAGTTGTTGTTGCGCAATCGGGTTGGCGCGGTCCAGCGCCGGGGCCACCACATCGCGTAGCGCGGTGGCGGCAGCTCGCAAATCGTTGTCGTTGGGGTCGAACATCACAACACCTCCTGCAGGGCGCGGCGCAGGTCTTCGGCCAACAGGTACGACGCCTTTTGCAGCCGCGCGATGACGATGTTCTGGTGCGACTTGCCCAGGCGAACCACGCGGTAAGCCGTGCCCAGCACGGTTTGCAATTGTTGATAGCGATTCAGCACTTCGTAAAAGCGCAGCTTGGCCGGGTCGATGCGCAGGCCCGATGCGTCTTCGTAGCGGGCATAGAACTCAGCCATGGGCATCAGGCCGCACATCAGGAAGGTCTTGCCGTCTTCAGCCATGTGGCCGATGACGGTGGTGGTCGACCAGGCGATGTCACGGTGGCGGTCGCCAATCAGGCAGCGCTCCCAATCGAGGATGCTGGTGATCTGGCCGCTGTCTTCATCGAACAGGAAGTTGCCGGCGCGGTAGTCGCCATGCACCACGCTGGCTTGGTCGAGCGTGGGCAGGTTGCGGCGCAGCCAGTTGGCGGCCACGTCCATCAAGGCCAGCTCGGCGCCGCGATCCTCTGCCCACACCCGTTGCGTCCAGTCCAGTTGCAGGCGCGCGGATTCGGTGCTGCCAAGGGCCGGGCGCACAAAGGCCGAGAGCTCGGCGTGGCTGACGTCAAACGTGTGGATGCGTGCCAGGTGCGCCACGAACTGCGGCGCCAGTTGCGCGCGCAACTCGGGCCCGAAGTGGCTGCCCAGGCCCGAGACGCCCGCGCCACCTGTGCGCGTGGGCTTGGCCACGCCGCTGGCATAGGCGTAGACCAAAGCCGGCTCGGGAAAGTACCGGCCATCGGCGTCGACCCAATACACCCGGGGCACCGGCACGTGCCCCTGCAAGGCGGCCAGCAATTGAAATTCGCGCAGGCGGCTGGAAGCGTTGAGCGACTCCGCGGGCTCCATGCGCAACACCAAGTCGTTGACCACGTCTTGGCCCAGCGGGTCGCGCCACTTCAGCGTGAAGCGCATCTGCAATTTCGAGGCACCTCCGGCCAGCCAACTCGGGTGGGTGATATCGAACGGTGCGCTCAGCCGCGCCTGCAGCAAGGCCGTGAGCGATGCCACGAGCTGCGCCAGCGTCAGCATCTGATACGGCGGCCCCGCGCGGCGCTGCATCTTGCGCGTGAGCATGCGATCGATCTCGGGCTCGATCGGGTGCTGCGCACGCAGCGCAGCGATGAAAGCCGGCGTGGGTTGGTCGCGCAAGTCGGTTTCAGGGTCTGTTGACATATGAATCATGCCCGCGTGAAGGCCTCACGGAGGCACCAGTCTAGACGCGAAGCACAGCCTATAAGTGACTTTCTGGCGCGCCGCAGTGCTGCATACCCTGCCCGGCTACCTCAATGAGCGGCACGCCCTGCCAGCGCGAGAGAACTCAACCTTCTGACTGCCCGGCGCAGCACGGCGGCGCGAGGCGCCAACAACCTTCTGACTCTGGGGCGTTGACCTGAGCACAGGCCTCGACGACGCGCTTGAAAACCACTCCATCTTTCCTCCAACACGAACCGCGGTGCCAGCATTGACTGCTACTTCACTCTTCGGAGTCAGCCCTGTGGCGACAACTCCGCGATCACATGCGTGCCGACGCGCTTCGTTCACGCAGCCCGATTGCGACGCTGGTTCAGGCTCGATCTGAGATTTGCCCGTGAGGCCTAACGGTCGAATTGAGCCGACCCCGACGGCTTGGCGCGCCGCCAGACCAGGGCAAAATGGGCGAAGCCCGCCCTGGG
>JAYUHT010000322.1:0-4710 GCA_043766725.1 Burkholderiales bacterium
GAACAGCACGGCCGGCCCCGACGTGCTGGTGGTGGGGCCGTGAAAGGCGAAGGCCGGGTCGCAGAAGGCTTCCACCGCGGCCACCACCACCGGCATGTACTCAGGCTTGCAGCCGGCGAGCACGGCGTTGATGGCCACCTTTTCAGCCGTGATGGAAACGCGGCGCTCGGGGATGAAGCCGACTTCTTGCTCGGGCGCCAAGCCTGCTGCGTCGAGCATGGCCTGGACGCGCGCGGGCGTGGCCGGCACCACGGGCAGGCCGTCGCTCCAGCCCTTTTCAAAGCAGAACTCGATGGCGTCATCGGCCGACGCGACGTCGTGCCGCAGGGAAGTCAATTCGGTCATGGGCAATTGCGGTATGAATGGTGCGACCATTATCAACATACCGCTAACATTGTGTCAAATGTCCTAGGTGACATTTCTGACATGACCAACTGTTTGAATGGTCGTATCATTTCCAGATGATGAACTCATTTCCAGACGATATTGAGGCCATGCGCCTGGCCACGCGCGAGGTGGTGGCCAAGCTGCTGGTGCATGACAGCGAGTTCCAGCGGACGAACGTGGTGCCTGCCGCGGTGGAAGCCGCCCTGCGCGAATTGGGCGCGTACGGCCTGCGCATTCCGGTGCAGTTTGGCGGCACCGAACAAGGCATGCTGGCCACGGTGGCGGTGGTCAGTGAACTGGGGCGCTTGCCGCCGCAGTTCTGGTCGTTCTTGCGTGTGGCGCTGGGGCCCAGCAGCAAAGCCTTGGTGATGCACGGCACGCCGGCGCAACAAGCCAAGTGGCTGCCGGCGATTGCTGCGGGGCGCTGCGGCGTGGCCTTTGTCTTGACCGAGCCCGATGCCGGCTCCGACTTGTCTGCCCTGCGCACGCGCGCCACGGCCACGCCGGGGGGCTACGTGCTCAACGGCGCCAAGACCTACATCTCGAATGCCGACCGGGCGCACTTGTTTTTGATGTTCGCGCGCACCGGTGGTGCGGGCCAGCTCAAGGGCGGTTTGTCAACGTTCCTGGTTGAGCCGAACCAGCGCGGTGTGCACATCAGCCCGCCCATGCCAACCATGGGCACCACGCTGGACGGCTTGTTTGAAGTCAGCTTCAACGACTGCTTCGTGCCGGCAGATGGCTTGCTGGGCGTTGAAGGTGAAGGCTTCAACTACGCCATGGAAAGCCTGAATGAAGGCCGGCTGAACGTGGGCGCCATGGCCATCGCCATGGGCCGCTATGCGCTGGAGCTGGCGCTTGACCATGTCAAAACGCGCATGGCCTTCGGCAAGGCGATTGCCGCCAACCAGGCGGTGCAGCACATGCTGGCCAACGCGGCGATGGAACTGCACGCCGGCTGGCTGATGCTGCTTGACGCCGCGCGGCGTGTCGATGCCGGCGCCGACGCCGCCGCTTCTTCGGCCATGGTGAAGATCTACTGCTCTGAAGCCGCCGGCCGCGCGGTGGACATGGCCGTGCAGTTGTTCGGCGCGGCCGGCTACCTGCGCGGCATGCCGGTGGAGCGGCTGTACCGCGATGTGCGGGTGCTGCGAATTTACGAAGGCGCTTCGGAAGTGCTGCGCAATGTGGTGGCCAAGAGCGTGCTGGCCACCGGCTTCATGGTTGAGTGATGGGCGCGCCGCTGAGTTTTCAAAAACTGCGCGGCACGCGCGTGTCTGATGACATTGCCGCGCGCATTCGCGCCGAGATTGAAGCCGGCACGCTGCGTGTGGGCAGCCGGCTGCCTGCCGAGCGCACCCTGGCCGAGCAGTTCGGCGTGTCACGCAACGCCTTGCGCGAAGCGCTGCGCACACTTGAAAACGCCGGCCTGATCAGCCTGCACAAAGGCGTGCATGGCGGCGCGGTGGTGCAAAACGGCGGCGGCGGCGCGGTGGGATCGGGCCTGCTCGACATGTACCACCTCGGTGGCATCGAGCCGCGGCACTTGACGCAGGCGCGCATCCACTACGAATCCATCATCATCCGCCTGGCCTGCGAGCGCGCCAGCGTGCAAGACATCGCCGCGCTCAACGCCAACATTGCCGCCGCAGAAACCGCGCGTGCTAGCGGCCACTACAGTGAACGCATCGAGCTGCACATCGAGTTCCACCGCATGCTCGCGCGCATGGCCGGAAACCCGATCATGGTGGCGGTGATGAACGGCGTGCTCGACATCATGGTGCGCTTCATCAAGACCATCGGCCCCTATGACAACGCCTTCGTCACGCCATCGCGCCAGCGCTTCATGGCGCACTTTGCGGCGCGCGATGGCGACGCCGCGGTGGCCGAAATGGAAACCTTGCTGAAGCGGCTGGAAGAACACTATTTGTCGCGCGTGGCGCTGTTGCCACCGCGCGTGGGGTGATCGAACATGCCCTTGCCCGCGCCGGTTGAACGCACCGAGCTGCACGAGCGCAGCCTGGTTTTTCGCGGCTACCAGCGTGCCGATGGCCTGTTCGACGTGGAAGGCCATTTGGTCGACCGCAAGACGCAGCCCTTCACCGCCGCACAGGGCGCCACCACTCCGGCCGGCGCGGCCGTGCACGAGATGTGGTTGCGCCTAACGATTGACGACACCTATTTCATTCACGACGCTGTGGCCAGCACCGGGGCGGCGCCGTATGGCAGCTGCGGCCAGGCGCCGCCCGCCGTGGCGTGCTTGCGCGGCCTGCGCATTGGCGCGGGCTGGCAGCGCGAGGTGAAGGAGCGCTTGGGTGGTGCCAGAAGCTGCACGCACATCACTGAAATGCTGGGGCCGCTGGCATCAGCCGCGATCCAGGCCTTGATCGTGCCGCGCCGCACCCAGCCCGAAGCGCTGGGCAGCGATGGCGCGCCCTTGCTGCTGGACAGTTGCTGGTCGTTGCGCCGCGGCAGCGAAGCCGCGCTGAGACGCTGGCCTTTGCACCAGATCACCCCCACGGCCTGAACCACGCTGCGACGGCACGCACGCAACATGACGAACCCAAACCCCCACCCCTGCGACGGCTTCGACCTCTTCACCGAAGCGTTTGGCCAAGACGCTCCCGCGCAATGGGCCAAGCTGCGCCAAAGCGGCTGCCCGGTGGCGCACACCGCGCAGCGCGGCGGCGCCTGGCTGCTGGCGGGCTACGACGACATCTTTGCGGTGGCCAACGACGCCGTGCGTTGGTCGTCGCGCGCGATTGAAGTGTCAGGCGAGATTCCCGAAGCCACGGGCGGGTTGATGATGCCGCCCGTCACGTCTGATCCGCCCGAGCATGCGTTGCACCGCGCCATCGTCGAACCCTACTTCACGGTGGCCCGGGTTGCGGCCCTTGAAGAAGTGATTCGGCAAGAGGCGCGGCGTTGCGCGCAAGCCATTGCCGCACGCGGCGGTGGTGACGCGGTGCAGGCATTCGCGCGCCCGATTGCCCTGCGTGCGCTGACCACGCTGCTGCATGTGCCGCTCGACATGCAAGAACGTTTCGTCGATTGGGCCTTGCGCGTGATTCGCTTCGGCCCGCACGACAAGGCCGCGCGCAGCGCGGCCATCACCGAAGCCCTGGCTGACCTGGGCAGCCTGCTCGACCAACGCACGCACGCGCCCGGCGACGATGTGGTGAGCGCACTGGCCAGCGCCACCTTGAACGGCCAGGCCGTTTCACGCAAGCACAAGCTGGGCTGCCTGCTGCTCATCGTGCTGGGCGGCGCCGACACCACCTGGAGCACCATGGGCGCCAGCATCTGGCACTTGGCGCAACACCCGCAAGACCGCGCGCGCTTGCTGCAAGAACCCAAGCTGCTGCGCACCACGGCGGTTGAAGAATTCCTGCGCGCGTTCGCGCCGCTGTCGGATGCGCGCATCGCCAAGGAACCGGTTGAACTGCATGGCCGCCACATTGCCGAAGGCGAGCGCCTGGTGCTGGCCTTTGCCGCCGCCAACCGCGACCCGGCGGTGTTTGAAGCCCCTGACCAGGTGGACATCGAGCGCAAGCGCAACCGCCATCTCGCATTCGGCACCGGCGAACACCGCTGCCTGGGTGCACCCTTGGCACGGCTGGAAATGCGCGTGGCCATCGAAGAGTGGCTGGCCGCGATGCCAGAGTTTGAGCTCGATGATGCACAGGCTGTATCGTGGACGCTGGGCCAGATTCGCGGGCCGCAGCACGTGCATGTGCGTGTGCAGGCAGCCGGGCCAGCAGCAACTGCGCCGCAGTGACGCCCGCAAACTCGTTCAACATCCTTAACGAAAGAGACAAGTCATGAACAAAACTCGCCGCCAAATCGTCACCGCCGTTGGCGCCGCCGCCACGCTGGGCCCCTTGGCGCACGGCAGCGCCAGCGCGCAAGCCCAGGCCAGCAAAGGCCCCATCGTCATCGGCGCGGCGCAGCCCGCCACGGGCGTGTTCTCGTTCGCCGGCGTGGCCATGAACCAGGGCCTGGGTGACTTCGTGGCCTGGAAGAACGCGCGCGGCGGCGTGATGAAGCGCGAGCTGCGCTATGTGTGGGAAGACAGCGGCTTCAAGCTCGACCAGGGCGTGGCCATCTTCAAGAAGATCAGCGCGGCGGAAAAGCCCAGTTTCTTCTATGGCGACAGCACGCAGTGGGCCAAGGCCGTGGCGCGCGACGCGATCGACAGCGGCACCATGATGACCTCATGCCCTTCGCTGGCCGCCGCGGTGTGCGACCCGGTGGCCATGCCGCACCACTTTGCTTCGGGCCCGAGCTACCCGCGGCTGCAAGAGCTGCTGATGGAATACATCG
>JAYUHT010000323.1:0-4706 GCA_043766725.1 Burkholderiales bacterium
GCCGAAGGCCCCGAGGTCAGCCACTTCAATTTCCTGCGCAATGAGGCCACGCGCCGCGCTGTCGTGGCTGCTTTGTTGCAGCCCGAAGGCACGCCCGCCGGCTTCAAACATGCTGATTCATTGAGCGAGCTGCGCGCGCAGCTCGACCCCACGGCCGTGCCACGCGCTGAACCCGCGTGAAATGGCATCGCGTTGACAACCCAAAGGAGAAGCACCATGGCCTATCGCACGTTTGCACAGCACCTGGACTCCGCCGTCGGCCCCAAACGCATCCTCGCGCTCGATGGCGGCGGCATTCGCGGCGTGCTCACCCTGGGCATGCTGGCCGAGATTGAAGCGCTGCTGAAAAAGCGCTTTGGCGACGACCCCGAGTTTCGCCTCGCGCATTACTTCGACTTGATCGGCGGCACCTCCACCGGCTCGATCATTGCGGCCGCATTGGCCATCGGCAAGACGGTGGCCGAGGTGCGCCAGCACTATGAAGACCTGGGCAATGCGGTGTTCAAGCCCAGCATCTGGCGCCTGGGCCTGGTGCGCCAGAAGTTCGACGCGGCCGATGTGTCGCGCGCCCTGAAGTCGGTGTTTGGTGACCGCACGCTGGCCCAGGGCGACTACCTCACCGGCTTGATGGTCATGTCCAAGCGGCTGGACAGTGGCAGCCCCTGGCCGCTGAGCAACAACCCGCGCGCACGCTACTTCGGCGTGCGGCCCAATGCCAATTCGCCCACCATCCCCAACGGTGAATTTCCACTGTGGAAGGTGGTGCGCGCCAGCAGCGCGGCGCCGTATTTCTTTGCGCCCGAAAACATCGACATTGCACGCGCTGACAAAACCCGCGGCCTGGGCGCGGTGAAGGGCGAGTTCATCGATGGTGGCGTGAGCACGGCCAACAACCCGTCGTTGCAGCTCATGCTCATGGCCACACTGGAAGGCTTCAACTTCAACTGGAAGGTGGGGCCTGACGACCTGTTGGTGGTGTCGCTGGGCACCGGCAAGGCCGACCCGGCGCAGGGCTTGTCCAGCGGCTTGATGGGCGTGTCGGCCGCGCACGCCATGCGCGCGCTGACTTCGCTGATGGACGATTGCGGTGACATGGTTGAGACCGTGATGCAGTGGCTCTCGGTCAGCCCCACGGCGCGTGAGATCGACCGCGAAACGCAACTCGCGCAGCCCACGCTGGCCGGTGCGCCGCGCTTGAGCTACCTGCGCTACAACGTGATGTTTGATCCCGCGTGGTGCGACAAAAAGTTGGGCATCACGCGCAGCGCCAAGGAGCTGAAGGCGCTGGAGGCGATGGACGAGCCCGACAATCTGGCCGCCCTGTACGAGCTGGGCAGCCTGGCCGGGCAAACGTTGATCAAGGCGGGGCATTTCAGCGCGCAATTCGATGCCGGGGTGAACTGAGCCACATTTGCTTGAGAACCACAGCGCCGCGGTAGAGTCTCGCCCCTGGAAAAATCGGACTGGTTCACTCATGAAGCTGCCCACCCTGGCCCTGGCCTTGCTCACTGCCCTGGCCGTTCCACAAGTCTGGGCCCAGGCTGCCCCGGCCGCCGCGGCCGCTTCACAACCTGCCGGCGACGCGGTGCGGGCCGAAATGGCCGCGCCCTTGCAAGCCGCGCAAGACGCGCTGAAGGCGGGCGACACCGCCACCACCCTGGCCAAGCTGGCGCAGGCCGATGCGCTGCCCAATGCCACGCCGTATGAGGCTTACCTGATTGCGCGGCTGCGCGCGTCGGTCTATCTGAAGACCGGCGAACTCGCGCCGGCCACTGCGGCGCTCGAAGCCGTGCTGGCCAGCCCCAAGCTGCCGCAGACTGATCGCGCGCTGATGCTGCAAGCGCTGGCCGACGCCACCTACCGCAACAAGCAGTACCCGGCGGCGGCGAAGTGGGCGCAGCAGTACTTCGAGGCCGGTGGCAGCAGCGTCGACCTGCGTGTGCTGTGGGGCCAGTCGCTGTACCTCAACAAGGACTACGCCTCCGCCAGCGAGCAACTGGCCCAGGTGCTTAAAGCCGAAGACGCCGCGGGCAAAGTGCCGCAAGAGCGTGTGCTGCGCCTGCTGGCTTCCAGCGCCAACGAGCGCCAGGACAAGGTGGCCTACCAGGCCATGCTCGAGCGGCTGGTGGCGCTCTACCCGAACCCTGAATACTGGGCTGACCTGCTGGCCCGCGTCGAGCGCCGGCCCGGCTTCTCCGAGCGCCTGACGCTCGATGCGTTGCGCCTGCGCCGCGCCTTGGGGCTGATGGCTGAAGCCGGTGACTATGAAGACATGGCGCAACTGCTCAACCGCGCCGGCTACCCCATCGAAGCGCAGCGCGTGCTGGAAGAGGGCTTCAGCAAGGGAAAGTTGGGCAGCGGCGCGAATGCTGCCGAGCACCGCAAGCTGCGCGACAGCCTGGCCAAGATCGCGGCCGATGATCGCAAGGAAATGGAGCGCGCCGACACCTCCGGCGCACGCGCGCGCGACGGCGACAGCCTGATCAAACTTGGCTATGTGCTGGCCAGCATGGGCCAGGCCGAAAAGGGCATCGAGCTGATGGAGCGTGGCGTGGCGCGCAGCGACGTGAAGCGCCCTGACGATGCCCGGCTGCTGCTCGGCGCCACGCAGTGGAACGCGGCGCAGAAAGACAAGGCCGTGGCCACGTTCAAGGGCGTGACGGGCAGCGACGGTGCGGCCGACCTGGCGCGCCTGTGGCTGCTGCACGCCGCCAAGAAGTAGGCCTTTTCCGAACACTAACCGAAGACTCCAGCGGCCATGAACAAGGCCTTTGTCAAAGAGAGCGACGGCGACGACGACGAGGACGATGGCGCCGCCACGCCCGCCTTGCCCGCGGGCACGCGCAACTACATGACGCCGGCGGGCTACGCCCGGCTGCGCGCCGAACTGATGCAGCTGCTCGACACCGAACGCCCGAAGATCGTCGACGTGGTGCACTGGGCCGCGAGCAACGGCGACCGCAGCGAGAACGGCGACTACATCTACGGCAAGAAGCGCTTGCGTGAAATCGACCGGCGCATCCGCTTCCTGACCCAGCGGCTCGACGTGGCCGAGGTGGCTGATCCGTCGGCCCACCATGGCAATGACCAGATCTTTTTCGGCGCCACCGTCACCTACGCCACGGCGGCGGGCGGCCAGCGCACCATCACCATCAAGGGCATTGACGAGGCTGATTCGCTGGCCGGTGAAGTGAGCTGGGTCTCGCCTATTGCGCGCGCCCTGTTGAAGTCGCGCCAAGGCGATGAAGTCACACTGGCCACGCCTGGTGGCACGCAAACACTGGAGGTGCTGGAGGTGAGCTACCCCAAGGCTGGCGCGGTGTAGCCGGGCGCGCGGCTCTGCGCGGCCGGCGCCGTAGCTCAAATCATGTGGTGCGTTGCCGCACGGTGAGCCTGCCGCGATTGCGTTAGAGTGGCCGCATGCTTGCCTGGGTTCGAACGGTCTTGGTCTGGTTGCTGGTGCTGGCGCTTCCCGCGCAGGGCATGGGCGCTGCCACCATGGCCCTGTGCGGGCCGGGCCATGCGGCCAGGACGCTCTCTCACGAGTATGGCAAGGCGATGGCGCAGCAGGCGCGGCAAGTGCGTGTTCATGAGCATGAGCATGGTCACGCTGCGAGCCGTGACTCACATCAACATGTGCACGCCGCACCGCAGCGATCTGGCGAGCAGGCTCGCGACCAAGCCGAGCCGGTGGCTCAGGCCCAGCAGCCGAACCTGGCGCATGCCGAGCAGCACAAGTGCAGCGCCTGTGCATCGTGCTGTTCGGCGGCTGCGATGCCCAGCGCCGGGCTCATCGTGCCAATGCCAGAGTTCATGCCCACCGTGTTCATGGCCGTCGTGGCCACGGTCGAGCCCTTTGCCAGCGCTGGCCCGGATCGGCCGCCTCGACGCCTGCTCGTTTAGCCTGCATCAGCGTTGCGTCGCGTGCACGGGCATGCGCCGCAACGCGCGGCCCAGTCTGCCCCTCGCTGCATCAACGGCGAGCCGGGTATTCAGACCCTGACGAGAGGACTCCATGATCAAAACCTGTTGGCGCTGGTTCGCACCGGCCGCGCTGTGCATCGCCACACTGGCGGTGCCTGCCCAAACATCAAAGCCGGCTGCGGCCGCGCGCCCCGATCCGCTTGACGCCAGCGCCGGCGTGCCCAGACTGGTGTACCGCTCGTCGCTCATGCCGGCGCAACCGGTACCCGCCGGCACGCCCAGCACCTGGCGCGAGGCGAACGACACCGTCACCCGCATCGGTGGCTGGCGGGCCTATGCGCGCGAGGCGCAAGCGCCGGCGCAGACTTCCCGCGCGGCCCCCGCAGCCCCCGCTTCAGCGGCCGCAATGCCCGCCCAGCCCGCGGCCAAGCCAACAGCCACGCCGCAAGGTCACAGCGGGCACAAGATGCCATGAGTGCCATGAGTGCCATCACAGCCGCCATGAAACAAGCCACGACACCGGCCATCGTGCTCGCTGCAGCCCTGCTGGGCGGCTGCGCATCGTTCAGCCCCGATGGCGGTTTCGCCAGCGTTGAGCAAGCCGCCAAGGCGCATCTGGGCAAGGATGTGCGCTGGGCACGCTCGGCGGCTGATCAGGCCGGTATTGACCAGCGCGTGGCCGAACTGTTGGCCAAACCGCTGAGTGCAGACGACGCGGTGCAACTCGCCCTGCTGAATAACCGCGGCTTGCAGGCCACGTTCCAGGAACTCGGCATCACCGA
>JAYUHT010000324.1:0-4692 GCA_043766725.1 Burkholderiales bacterium
GGCGTGATGATGAAGTCGGGCTTGCGCGGCTTCTGTAGTTCCCAGGTGCCGCTGTACGAGAACTTGTAGAAGGTGATCATGATCTTGTAGATCGCCTGCATCTGCCAGGGCAGCGGAAAGCCCTGCGGCACCTTGAAGCCCGGGGCGGGCGCAATGCCATCGAGCAACTCGCTGAAGGGCTTGGTCATGCCGTTGCCGGTGACCTCAAAAATCACATCGGCCAGCTTGCCCTGGTTGATCTTGGCCTGGAAGCCATCGCCGCCAAAGATCTGCGGGTGCGGGTGATCAATGAAGGTGTCGATCAAGGCCAGGATGATCGAGTCAGCCATCCAGCCCGGCATGTCGCCATCGACATCGAGCGCCTTCTTGCGCTCGGCCGCGTCTTCGGGCAAGGGCTCGGGGCGCTGCACACCCATCGGGTGTTCGGCGTCGTCGGGCGTCAACTGCACGGCGAACCACAACGCGCTCATTGAAAGCTCGGGGTAGCTGTCGCTCGCGCCCCAGGGGTCAGCCGGAATCAGCTTGCCCGAGCGGCTCTGGCTGTAGTTCCAGGCGTCGATGTGGTTTTCGATCAGGTGGTGGCGCTGCGGGTGGTTGCGAAACGGCCCGCCGCATTGCTCGTTGACGAAACTGTGCGCGATGACGTCGGTGCCGACGTGCGTGATGTAGCCCAGCGCGAAGGCCAGGAACTGGCGCGAGCGCGTGCGTGAGTCTGCGCTGTCTTCTTCAGCCAACCGCTGCGACTGCCGCACCAGCGCGCGGCACAGCGCCGACGGCCGGCGGTAGTGGGTCATGTCGCTCCACAGGAACGACTGCTCGTCGAAGCCTTTTTGAATGCAGGTGTTGAACATCGTGAAGATGTCTTTGAAGGTCAGGATTTCCTGCTCACCGATGGCGATCAAGGCCAGCTTCAGCTCTTCGATCACCACCTTGAATTCACTGAGCACACCGCCTGTCAAGGCATCGGTTAGATCGTCGACCGACGACACAATGGGCCCGATGGTCTTGTTCCAGCCTTCCACAAACTCCTTCCAGATCTTTTGCAGCTTGATCAGGAAGCGCAGCACCTGCGCCAGCGACGAGTTGACGTGCTCCAGGATGATGAGCAAGGGCTCCCAATCGTCTTCCTTGGCGCTGTCGAAGTAGTAGTAGGTCTTCAGCGCCAGCATGATCTCGTCAGACACCGGGCCCAGCCGGGCGCTGTTGTAGTCCTGCGAGAAATAGAACAGGTCGGGGCCGATGGCACCGATGGCGGTGAACTTCTCCCACTCCTTCATCACCTGCCCGCACTCTTGCGGGCTGTAGTTCTGCAATTCCGGAATGGGCACGGGCCAGTCGGGGAAGTGGCCCGACAGCAGATGGTCGGCCACGCGGCGGGCGGTGTAGATGTGGGTGAAGTGACCAGGCATGGCGGCCTCGCTTTCAGTGCTGCGCGGGCAGCGCTGGCCACCCCTTCTTTGGCGTGTGCGATCGAGCCTACGCCCAATGCCGCGGGCCAGGGAAAGTTTCATGGGCTGCGGCCTTTTTCCCCCTAACTTGGCATTGAATCTGTCAGCACCTCTTCATCAACAGGCGCACAGTCGGTCTTCAACGGGCGCCACCCGCGCTCGCAGGAGTGACACATGGCTTGTGACTTGCAAATTGCCGGCATCACCTTGCCCGCCACGGTGGTGGGCGTGTGCGCCACCAGCGTGACGGTGGAGGTTGTCAACGTCGGCGCCGACCCCGCGCACCTGCCCGTGCCGATGATGGTTTGCCTGGACATCAACGCCCAACCCGATGGCCCGGCGGCGGCGCACTACACCGTGGCCACGCGCGCTGAAGCGCCAGCGATTGCGCCAGGCGCAAGACGAAGTTTCATCTTCAAGGATGTGCGCTTTCCCTGCGCGGCAACGCCCTACGTCACCGCCACCGCCGACTGCCACGCCACGGTGCCGAACAACGCCCGCAGCGCGCCGAGCTTGACCGTGTTCGTGCCCAAGATCGACGCCGTGCCCTGGTTGTTGAGCAGCTTGCGCGTGGGCTTGCGCAGCAGCACCGGCCATGTCAATTGGGCGCCCGCGCAGTTGTGCCCCGGCGCCGAATGCGTGGCCGAGCTGAGCATCCGCAATGCCGGCTGTGCCCCGGCGCCGGCCTCGGTGAGCACGCTGGAGTTGCTTGACGGCGCGGGCCAGAACCTGGCAACCATGAAGCTGCCCACCGCAGCCATCGCCGCGGGCGCCACGGCGGTGCTTCAGTTCGTGACCACCCTGCCCGGCAGCGCCAGCGGCGGGCGCGTCACGCTGCGCGCTTGCGCCGACAGCACCGGCGTCGTCGTCGGCCAATGCGATCTGACGCAGGCCTGCGCCACCACGACCCTGCCGCTGGCCAGCGCGGGCGCTGCGCCCCAGCTCAGCTTCGCGGCGGCCAAACCCATCTTCCCTGGCGAGGCCGTGGCACTGGACTGGCAAGTGCAGAATTTCTGCGCTGACATCGGCAAGGCGACGGCACGGGTCTTCTACCAAGGCACGCTGCTGTACACCAGCGTGCCCATACCGGTGGGGCTGCAAGAAACCGTGGCCGGCGTGACCATTGAGTTCACGCCCGCGGCCAGCGTGGCCGCCAGCTTCTACAAGGCGGGTCAATCCAAACTAACGCTTGAAGTCAGCGGCAGCGGCAGCGACCCCGGGCCCTACACGGCCACGGCCGTGGTCACGGTGATGCTCGAACCCGTTTCGGGCAACTGGGTCTTCACCATGCCGGCGCCTGGCGCAGCGACGTTCCCGTGGAAGGCGCCGTATGTGGTGTCCGGGCGCCTGAGCAACCCCGCGCACGCGGCCATGCTGCCGTCTTCGGTGGTGCTGGACGAAGTGGCCTCGGTGGGCTCGCCGGTGGCGCGCATTGCCAGCCCGGCCCTCGGCAGCGTGGTGCCGGGCGCGTTCGGCACGGCCATCTGGTCGCTGCTGCAAAACTGGTCGTGGCTGGCACCCGGTGTGTGGACGCCGATCGGCCCGCTCACCGCCGGCTTCACCTACAGCGTCACCTTCGCCATGCAAGACGAGTATGGCAACGCCTACCCGCCCAGCACCTCGGCCAGCACCTTCGTGGCCGTCACGGTGGCGGCGTCGAAGATCGCCTTCGCGTCGGTGGCCAAGGTGTTCTTCGCCGTGGGCTCGGTCTTGGTGGTGCTCGGCTTCCTGGCCATCGCCGGCATCGTCACCATCTACGCCTCGGGTGTGTTCTTTGCCGCCGCGGGTGTGGCCTTCACCCTCAGCGCGGGCTTCGGCATTGCCGCACTCGACCCGCCGGTGCCCGATTTCGACTATCACCACATCGTGCCCACCCGGCTGCCCGCGTTCCCTGGCGAGCTGCATGCGCGCAGCCTGGCCGCCCCCTTGCTGCCGCTGTTTGGGTTGTTGGCGCGCATCAACGAATTCACCACGGTGATGACGGCCACCGAGGCGCGCATGATCGGCGCGCGCATCGACCGCGACCCCACCGCGATGAAGCTGCAACACGATGAATTCACGGCGCTGCGCGACGCGCTGATCGCCGCCGCGCAGCAAATTCCCATGGCGGCACACCAGGCCGGCGACGATGTCCGCGCCCAAGCTGCGCTGCACCCGCTGAACGATGCCGAGTTGCTGCAAAAACAGGCACAAACCTGGGCCGAGACCGGCTTGCCGGCCAAGCTGCACAAGGCCTGGGTGGCGCAAGGCCTGCCCGCGCAACAGTTGACGCTGGTTGAACAGGCGCTGCGAGAACCCGGCTTCACGCTGGCGCCGCTTGACGCTTTGCTGGCTGAGTTGGCGCAAACCAGCGCCCAACTGGCCCAGGCCGTGGCCGCCGAGGCGGCGCAAACCCTGGCGCACCTGGCCACCCATGATGCGCAGGGCAGAAGGTTCACGGCGCCGTGAACTTTCGATGACGGCGGCGGGAACCGCGCTTTCTACGATGAGCCGCGCAAGCCCGGTGGTCGGGCTTGCGTCACTCACCCGAACCCATCGAAACCACAGAAGGAAAGCGCATGCCCGTCACACTCACCTCAACCCGCAACCCGCTGGCCGCCGCAGCCGTTGCCATCCTCACCAGCTTGGCCCTTTGCAGCGGGGCCAACGCCGCCGCGGTGGATGTCACGGTGAAGATCGAGAACCTGGCCCCGGCCAACAGCATCAGCTTCGCGCCGCTGCACATCGGTTTCAACAACGGCACGTTCGATGCCTTTAACCTCGGCGCAACGCCGGGCGCGGCCATCGTCTCGGTGGCCGAGGGCGGCGCCGGTGGTGCCTGGCAAACCGCCTTCGGCGCGGCCGACCCCGGCGCGCTGCGTGCCACACTGGGTGGCCTGTTGCAGCCCGGCCAAGCCTTCACCAGCGCCAGCTTTCGCGTCGACACCACGCTGAACCCGTTCTTCACTTTTGCCACCATGGCGGTGCCGAGCAATGATTTCTTCATCGGCAACGATTCGCCCACGGCCTTTCGTTTGTTCGATGCCGCGGGCAACCTGCTCGTCAACACCATCAACCAAAAAGCCAGCCAGATCTGGGACGCCGGCAGCGAGATCTTCGACCCCGCCGCCGCCGCATTTGTGGGCAACAACAGCTTGCGCACGGCACAGAACGGCGTGGTCAATTTCAACTTCGCTGAACTCAGCGGCTTCAATGGCCTGACCACCGCCGCGGGCTATGTCTTCAACAGCGCGTTGACCTCCGG
>JAYUHT010000325.1:0-12325 GCA_043766725.1 Burkholderiales bacterium
GCGCGTGCTGGCCTTTGGCGATGAAGCCAGCCTGCTGCTGCCCGACGGGCGCAAGTACAGCGTCAACGCGCTCGATGACGCCGGCGCCCAGGCCTGCGCCAACGGCGCGCTGTGGGTACAAGCCGTGGCCACGGTCTACAGCTTCGTCTTCCCGCAGTGCAACCCCGCAGCCGTGGCCTCGCCGCAAGGCGTGATGCGCGCCACGCTGGGCGCCAAGGCAGACGACCTCAAGACGCAGGTTGATGCCCAAGTGGCCGGCGGCGGCTTTGCCGCTGGCGACCTGGCCACGGTGATGGTCGGCGCCAACGATGTGCTGGAACTGGCCGCACAAGTCAGCGCCGGCAGCCTCACCGAAGCCGCGGCCACGGCCGAACTGCGGCTGCGTGGCGAGCGCGCGGCGCAGCAGGTCAACCGCATGGTCGACTTGGGCGCGCGCGTGATCGTGGCCACCTCCATCGACGTCGGCCTGAGCCCGTTTGCCCTGGCGCAGGGCACAGACGCTGCGGCGCTGATCACCCGCCTGGTGCTGGCCATTAACGGCCGCGTGCGTGTGAACATCCTGAATGACGGCCGTTTTGTCGGCCTGGTGCTGGCTGACGAAGCGGTGCAAGCCGCCGCCCGCGCCCCGGGCGTGTTCGGGCTGGCCAACGCCACCCAGGCCGCCTGCGCCACCGCCTTGCCCGACTGCACCACCAACACCATGGTGACCGGTGCCGTGGCCTTGAACTGGCTGTGGGCTGACGCCACGCGCATAGGCCCGGGGCTGCAAATCTACATCGGCAACCTCGCCGCGGCGCGCGCGCGGGGCAACCCGTTTTAGTGCGGCGCCAACAAGCGCGTCACGCCGGCAAGGGCCGGCGCCCGACCAGTGGGTAAGCCGGGTCGTTGAAACCCGGCGTTGACGGATGTCCGGGGGCCACCAGCCCATCCACCAGCGCTTCGTCTTCGGCGTTCAGCTTGATGTCCAGCGCCGGCAGGTAGCTCTGCCACTGCGCCAGCGTGCGCGGCCCGGCGATGACGCTGCTGATCATGCGGTTGGCCAGCACCCAGGCGGTGGCGAATTGCGCCAGCGTCACGCCACGTTCCTGCGCGTGCCCGGCCAGGCGCTGCGCAATGGCCAGCGATTCGGCGCGGAACTCGGTTTGCATGATGCGGGCATCGCCGCGGCCGGCGCGCGTGCCGGCATCGGGCGCGGCGCCGGGCGTGTACTTGCCGGTGAGCACGCCGCGCGCGATCGGGCTGTACGGCGCCACGCCAATGCCAAAGTGCTCGCAGGCCGGCAACACTTCCACCTCGGGCCCGCGGTTGAGCAAGTTGTAGTAAGGCTGGCACACCACCGGGCCGGGCAGGCCCAGTTGGCGCGCCAGGGCCACCACCTCGGCAATGCGCCAGCCGCGGAAGTTTGAAACGCCCCAGTAGCGAATCTTGCCGCTTTGAACCATGTCGCCCAGCGCGCGCAGCGGCTCTTCCAGGTTCATGCCCGCATAGTCGCGGTGCAGGTAATAGATGTCGATGTGGTCGGTTTGCAGCCGGCGCAGGCTGGCCTCCAGCGCGCGCAGCATCCAGGCACGTGAGTAATGTGTTTCGTTAACCCGGGCCGACATCTTGTTGCCGAGTTTGGTGGCCAGCACCCAATCGTGGCGCTGCGGCTTGATCAGTTCGCCGACGACTTCTTCACTCACGCCGGTGGTGTAGACATCCGCCGTGTCGATGAAATTCACGCCCTGGGCATGGGCATCGGCCACGATGTGCGCGGCCTCGGCGCGGTCAGTCTGGTCGCCGAACATCATCGTGCCCAGGCACAGGGCCGAAACCTTCAGGTTGCTGCGGCCAAGTTGTCGGTACTGCATGAAGGTCTCCGGTTGCTTGCTTCAAGCATAGGTCACATGTGTTCAACACGTGTTCAACATGTGTTCAACTTCAGGCCATGACCATGCACCCCCACACCTCCAAGCCACGGCGTCAACTGCTGGGTGGCGCCGCCGCGCTGATCAGCGCGCCCTGGTTCATTCGTGACGCGCGTGCCCAAGCGGTGCTGCGGCCCACGCCGGCGCAAACCGAAGGGCCGTTCTACCCCGTCACCCTGCCGGCCGACAGCGACGCCGACCTGCTGACCCTGGGCAACGTGCGCTACACCCGCGGCCAGGCCACCTGGCTCGAAGGCACGGTGACCGACCGCAGCGGGCGGCCGCTGCGTGACGCGATGGTCGAGATCTGGCAATGCGACCAGGCCGGCCACTACCACCACCCCCGCGACCGCGGCGCCGACCCGGCGTTCCAGGGCTTCGGCCGCGTGCAGGTGAACGCTGAAGGCGAGTACCGCTTTCGCACCATCCGGCCCGCGCCCTATTCGGGCCGCACGCCGCACATCCACGTCAAGGTGAAACTGGGCACGCGCGAACTGCTGACCACGCAGCTCTACGTTGCGGGCGAGCCCAGCAACGAGCGCGACTTCCTCTGGCGCAGCTTGTCAGCGGCTGACCGCGCCGCGCTGGGCGTGACGTTCCAGGCTGAAGCCGACGGCCTGCGCGCTCGCTTCCCGATCGTGGTGGCGGCTTGAAGCGCCGGGTACGCGGGCAGCTGATCTGGACGGTTAGCGTTTGGTCGCTGCAGAGTCCTGGCGCTCACGCTTGGCGGCCCGGTCGACGCGCCACTTGATGAACAAGATGATGCTGGCCAGCGCCAGCGTGAAGGCGTTGGCAATGATGATCGGCCACTCGCCCAGCATCACGCCGTAGGCCAGCCACAGCGCCACGCCCAGCGTGAAGGCGCTGTACATGGCCAGTGAAATGCCGCTCACGTCGCGCGTGCGCAGCGTGTGCAGGGCTTGCGGCAGGAACGACAGCGTGGTGAGCGTGGCCGCCAGCGTGCCCAGCAGGTCAATCGAACGCATGGCGGCCTTTCAACGTGGCGCAACGTCGCGCATGGCCCATTGCACCAGCGCGTCGAGCGCCGGGCGGGCGGCGTTGGCATTCGGGTGGTTGATGATGGCCACCAGCGTGACATGCCGGCCGCTGTCGCCCAGAACATAGCCGGCCAGACCCGCCACGTCGCGCAGGCTGCCGGTCTTCAGGTGCGCCTGGGCGCTGGTGTTGCGCTGGCGGCGCAAGGTGCCGTCGGTGCCGCTGACGGGCAGCGAGCTCATCAACTCGCTCATCCACGGGCTCGCCCAGGCCAGTTGCAGCAGGCGCGTTAACTGCTGCGCTGACAGGCGGGTTTCGCGCGACAGGCCCGAGCCGTTGTCCAGCGTGACCTTGCCCGCCGCCACGCCCAGGCGCTGCTGCCACCAGGCTTGCAGCGATTCGCGCGCCGCGTCTAGCGTGGCCGGCGGGTTCACGCCCAGCGCCAGCGGCAGGCTCAGAAAGAGCTGCTGCGCCATCACGTTGTTGCTGTATTTGTTGATGTCGCGCACCACTTCGGCCAGGGGCGGCGAGTTGAACTCGAAGCTGGGTTTCAGGCCCGAAGGTGCTGGCCCGTCGCGCACGCTGCCGCTGAGCTTGCCGCCCATTTCGCGCCACAGGGCTTCGATCAGGCGCGCGTTGTAGCTCGCCGGGTTGGCGTCGGCCACGGGCCAGAATTTTTCACCGCACGTGGCGGCGTAGCTGCCGGCGAAACGCACCCGCGCCGGGTCGTTGAAACTGGCGCGCAGGCCGGCGCGCCAATCGCCGCACTCGCCGGTGGTCAAGGGCACGGTGCGGTCCACCGGCGCGCCGGCCAAGGTGGGCTCGGTCTGCACCGTGGCCACGCCGCGCGCGGCGTCGGGCACGAAGGTGTAGATCACCGCCTTGTAGTTCAGCAGCAGTGAGTCAGGTCGAACGTTGTACGGGCGCAGCACTTCGCCGTCGAACTCGCCCAGCGGCGCTTCGCTGGCGGCAAAGGCGCTGCGGTCGAGCACGAAGTCGCCCCTGATTTCACGCACACCCGCCTGCTGCACGCGGCGCAGCAGCAGCCAGATGCGTTCGAGCACCAGCTTGGGGTCGCCGCTGCCCTTGATGTGCACCGAGCCTTCGAGCACGCCGCCTTGCACCGTGCCGGCCAGCCACACCGGCGTGGCCCAGGCCCAGGCCGGGCCCAATTGGTCGAGCGCGGCCGCGGTGGTGAGCAGCTTCATCAGCGACGCCGGGTTCACCGGCAAACCGCTTTGATGCGCCAGCAACTGGCGCGCGCTGCCGGTTTCTTGTACCAGCACCGACAGCGCTTCCGGCGGCACCTGCGCGCGTTGCAGGGCCTGGGTCACGGCGGCAGGCAGGGGCTGGGCCGAGCAAAGCGCGCCGCAGAAAAGACAAAGCGCGCCAAGCAGCGCGCGAGGTGTTGGGAACATGGGCCGCGATGATCGCATGGGCAGGCCTGCCCTATGGCGGCGCTGAACCAGTCCCCGCGATGGACTTGTTCAGCGTTGCCCTAGACTGCCGCCATGCCTACCCCGCCCAAACGAGCCCGTCTCGTTGGCGGCCTGTGCGCCCTGGTGGTGGTGGCGATCTGGACGTCTTTCATCCTCATCGCCCGCGTCAGCGCCGCACACAGCCTGCTGCCCTTTGACATCGCCTTCTTGCGCTTCGCGTTCTCTGCGCTGGTGGGGCTGCTGCTGCTTGCGCGCTTCGGCCCCGAGATGCGCGCCCAGCTCGCCCAGGGCGGCGGCTCGCCCTGGGCCCGCGGCGCCGCCCTCACCGCCGTGGGCGGCGTGGGCTATTGCTGCTTGGCCTACAGCGGCTTCTTCTTCGCCCCGGTGGCGCATGCTTCGGTGCTGCTGCCGGGTTCGTTGCCGCTGTGGACGGCGTTGATCGCCTTCTTCTGGCTGCACGAGCGTGTCAGCCCGCAGCGTGCGCTGGGCCTGGGTTTGATCATTGCCGGCGCTGGCTTGGTCGGCGGCGCCAGCCTGCTGCTGGCCTTTGCCGGCGGCAACGTCTGGCAGGGCGACTTGCTGTTCATGGCCGCCTCGGTGTGCTGGTCGATGTACACCGTGCTGTGCCGGCGCTGGCGCTTGGGCGCCATGCCGGCCACGCTGGTGCTGGCCGTGGGCTGCGGGCTGAGTTTCGTGCCGCTGTACGGCCTGGGTGCCTGGGCTGGCGTCATCCCAAGCCATCTGGCGCAAGCACCATGGTCTGAAATCGCCTTCCAGGCGGTGTACCAAGGCGGGGTGTCGATGTGGCTGGCCGGGCTGGCCTTTACCCAGGTCATCGTCACCTTCGGCCCCACCCGCACCACGCTGCTCACCTCAGTGGTGCCGGCGCTGGCCGCGCTGCTGGCCGTGCCGCTGCTGGGCGAGGCCTTGCAAAGCTATGCCGTGGTTGGGTTGGCCTGCGTCACGCTGGGCGTGGTGCTCGGCCTGTACGCGCCATCGGGCAAGCCGAAGGCGATGCCGGCATGAAGCTGCTGGCCTTCGACACCGCCACCGAGGCGTTGGCCGTGGCCCTGTGCCATGGCGCACGCCGTTGGGTGTTTGATGGCGAGGGCGGTGCCAAGGCTTCGGCCGAACTGCTGCCGCGCATCCAGGCCTTGCTGCGCGAAGCCGGGCTGGCTCTGGCTGATCTGGACGCCATCGCCTTCGGCCGCGGCCCCGGTGCGTTCACCGGGCTGCGCACCGCCTGCTCGGTGGCGCAGGGGCTGGCCATGGGCGCGGCCAAACCGGTGCTGGCCATCGACAGTTTGCTGCTCGTGGCCGAAAGCGTGCGCCCTGCTGCGGCTGCCTTGGATGTGGACGTGGTGATGGATGCACGCATGGGCGAGGTCTATGCCGGGCGCTATGCCCACGCCGGTGGCCCTGTGGATGGCACCTGGCGCGTGGTGCGCGAGCCGGCCTTGTTCAGCCTGCCGGCCTTGAACGCCGCGTGGCAGCTTGAGCCGCCGCAGGCCGTGGCCGGCAGCGCCCTGGCCGCGTTCGGCTCAAGCCTGGAGTTTGGTGCCGCCAGCGTGCAGGCCCACCCCACAGGCCGCGCCGCGGCGCTGCTGCGCTGTGCCCAGCAGGCATGGGCCGCCGGGGCTGCGGTGGACGCCGCGCTGGCCCTGCCGCTGTACTTGCGCGACAAGGTGGCCCAAACCACCGCCGAGCGCGCCTTGGCCAAGGCGCAAAAAGCATGATCCTGCGCGCCATGACCCTGGCCGACGTTGATGCCGTGCTGGCCGTCGAAGCCCTGGCCTACCCGTTCCCGTGGAGCCGCGGCAACTTCGTCGATTCACTGCTGGCCGGCCACCTGGCGCCGCTGCGCCTGAGCGCGGACGGCGCGGTGCAGGCCTACGCGGTGGCCATGCCGGGGGTCGATGAAATGCACCTGCTCAACCTGACCACGGCGCCGGCCGAGCAACGCCGCGGCCATGCCCGCAGCCTGCTGGGCGGGTTGCTCGACGAATGCCGCGCACGCCGCCTGCACAAGCTGTGGCTGGAGGTGCGCGGCAGCAACGCCGCCGCGCTGGCGCTGTACTCCGCGTGCGGCTTCACGACCCAACATGTGCGGCGCGGCTATTACCCGGCCGGACGCGGCGCACGCGAAGACGCCGTGGTGATGATGCGCGCCCTAGACAGCCAGGCCGAGCATGCCCTGGACTGAAGCGCAGATCGCCATGCTGGCGGAAATGGGGCTGCCGGTGTGGCAGCCGGCGGCGGCGCCCGCACCAGCATCCGCGCCCGCGCCGCTTGCACCCGGTGCCATTGCGGCTCCAGCGGCCGCCACAGCCACACCATCGCCCACGCCACCGCTGCGCCCGCCCGTGGCAACACGCGCCGCAATGCCTTCGGCCACACCCCCCGTAGCGGCCCCTGCGCCCGCCACGCTCACGCGCAGCGACACCGCAGTCATCGCCCAACTCGACTGGCCGGCGCTGCGCCAGGCCGTGGCCGATTGCCGCGCTTGCACGCTGTGCGAAAGCCGCAAGCAAACCGTGTTCGGCGTGGGCCACGAGCAAGCGCACTGGATGATCGTGGGCGAGGCACCGGGCGAGCAGGAAGATGCGCAGGGCGAGCCCTTCGTCGGCGCCAGCGGCCAGTTGCTCGACCGCATGCTGGCCGCGCTGAAGTTGAGCCGCAACGCCGGCACGCCGCAGCAGCAGGTCTACATCGCCAACACGCTGAAGTGCCGACCGCCGCACAACCGCAACCCCGTGCCGGCCGAGCTGGCGCAGTGCGAGCCCTTCCTGGCGCGCCAGGTGGCGCTGGTGCAGCCCAAGATCATCGTGGCCATGGGCCGCTTCGCGGTGCAGTCGCTGTTGCGCACGGCCGAGCCCATCGGCAAGCTGCGCGGGCGCGTGCACCGCTACCAGGGCGTGCCGCTGGTGGTGACGTATCACCCCGCCTATTTGCTGCGCAGCCCGGCAGAAAAGGCCCGCTCGTGGGAAGACCTGTGCCTGGCGGCGCAGGCCTATGAAGATAACTGTTAGGGCTTCACTGCCTTCACGGCCTTCTTCGGCCGCTGCCAGCCCGCCAGCGTGGCCTGGCGCGCACGCGCCACGGTGAGCTGGCCGGCCGGCGCGTCTTTGCTGATGGTGGAACCACCACCGATGGTGGCTCCCGCACCCAGCGTGACCGGTGCCACCAGCACGCAATTGGAGCCCACGTGCACATCGGCGCCGATCACGGTGCGGTGCTTGTTGGCGCCGTCGTAGTTGGCGGTGATGCTGCCGGCGCCAAAGTTCACGCGCTCGCCCACCGTGGCGTCGCCCAGGTAGGCCAGGTGGTTGGCCTTGGCGCCGCGCGCCAGCGTGCTGTTTTTCACTTCAACAAAGTTGCCGATGTGCACTTCAGCGCCCAGCTCGGCGCCCGGGCGCAGGCGGGCAAAGGGGCCGATCAACCCGCCTTCGCCCACCGTGGCGCCTTCGATATGGCAGAACGGATGGATCACCGCGCCCGCTGCAATGCTGCAATCGCGCAGCACGCCATTCGCGCCGATGCGCACGCCGTCGCCAAGCACCACGCGGCCTTCGAAGACGCAGTTCACGTCGATCTCCACATCGGCGCCGCACAGCAGCTCGCCGCGCACATCCAGCCGCGCCGGGTCGGCCAGGCGCACACCGGCGGACATCAAGGCATCGGCCTGGCGGCGCTGGTGGCGGCGCTCCAAATCCGCCAGTTGCGCCGGGCTGTTCACGCCCAACACCTCGGCTTCATCGGCCACCACGCTGGCCACCACGGCCATGCCTTCGGCCACGGCCGCGGCCACCACATCGGTGAGGTAGTACTCGCCCTGGGCGTTGTTGTTCTTCAACCCGGCCAGCCAGCGCTTCAGCGCCGCCGTGGGCGCGGCCATCACGCCGCTGTAGACCTCGGTGATTTCGCGCTGCGCGGCGCTGGCGTCTTTATGTTCGACGATGCCTTGCACCGCATTGCCGGCACGCACGATGCGGCCGTAACCAGTGGGGTCGGTTAACTGAATCGTTAACAGCGCGAGTTGGTTGCCAGCGCAGGCATGAGCCAGCGCACGGATGGTGTCGCCGCGGATCATCGGCACGTCGCCACTGAGCACGACAGTGGTGGCGTTGCCCTCATCCAGCGCCGGCACGGCCTGCTGCACGGCATGGCCGGTTCCCAGTTGCGGCATCTGGCGCACAAAGCGCGCGCCGCTTGCAGCCACCGCGGCTTCCACTTCAGCCGCACCGTGGCCGGTGATCACCACCGCCTGGCCGAGCGCGGCGCTGGTGTCCAGAACATGCTGCAATAAGCCCTTGCCGCCGATGCGGTGCAGCACCTTGGGCAGGGCTGATTTCATTCGCGTGCCCTTGCCCGCCGCCATGATCACGATGTTCAACGCCATGCACCGGCCCCACTGGTTTGTTCACTGGAAGGCCTTGATTATCGGCACCGCCCTGCTCGCCCTGAGCGGCTGCAGCGCGCTGCGGCTGGGTTACGGCCAGGCGCCACAACTGGCGTACTGGTGGCTCGACGGGTATGCCGACTTCACCGCAGACCAAGCCCCCCGGGTGAAAGCCGCGCTGGCCCAATGGTTCAACTGGCATCGCAGCACGCAGCTCGGTGACTACGCCGACTGGCTGGCGCGCCAGGCGCGCAGCGCCGAGCACGCCACCACGCCCGAACAGGTTTGCCGCTTGAGCGACGAGTTGCGCGAGCGCTTCAACACCGCATTGACCCAAGCCATTCCGTTGGCCGCACCCTTGCTGCCCGGCCTGAGCGCGGCGCAGTTCAAACACATTGAGCGCCGCAACCAAAAAGCGCTGGACGAATTCCTCAGCGAATACGCCAAGGGCGACTCCGCCGAGCGCCGCAGCCGGCAGATCAAGCGCGCCACCTCACGCTACGAAGATTTCTATGGCCGCTTGAATGATGCGCAGCGCGGCGCGCTGGCCGACAGCGTTGACAACTCGCCCTTCAGCGCCGAAGTGGCCCTGGCGGAACGGCGTGAACGCCAGGCCGAAACGATGCAGGCACTGCGCCAGATGGCCACCGAGCACAGCGCCCACCCCGACCGTGCTGCTGCGGCCCTGCACGCCCTGGCGGCGCGCATGCAGCGTTCACCGCGCGCCGAGTACCGGGCCTATGAGCGGCGTTTGCTTGATCACCAATGCCAACTGGTGGCGCGCCTGCACAACCTGAGCAGCCCGGAACAACGCGGCACCTTGCGCGCCAAGTTCAAGGGCTGGGAAGATGACCTGCGCACGCTGGCGGCGCAGCCGGCGAATGGTCCGTAGCCCGGCGCGCCGTTCGGCCCGGCCCCGAGCGTGGTGGCACCAGGCTGAGAGCCGCTTCAGTTTGGCAACGCCACCACCACGCGGTGCGGGTTGATGCCGGTCTTGGGAAAGTCGGTCAGCGCGGCGTCGAACAGCGCCGCCAGCGCCGCGTTGCCGCCGCTGAAGTTGCTGTCATGGCTGGCCCGCGCCTCGTACAGCGGCTTGCTGCTGGCACGTTCACGAATCAACACCGCCACTTCGCGTTCATAGTGCAGGCCACCGGGGTAGTAGGTGGCCACGCCCCAGCCCGGGCCGCCCCAGGGCCGGCCGCGCCAGTAGCCCACGCCGCCGCGCCACCACAGCGGGTCTTCCCAGGCGCCGGATACGCTGCGCGACAAGCGCGAACCCACCTGCACCAGCACATCGGGTTGCTGGCCCGCGGCCGCGGCGCTGAAGCCCGCTTTCTTCAGTGCACCGCTGGCGGCGTCTTCCAACAACTGTTGCTCCTGCACCTGCGCCTCCTGCGAGGGCAGCCGCTCGAAGGCATAGCTGCCCGCGGCGCGATCAGCCGGCCAGGCGCCGAAGGTGGAAACGTCAGCGCTCAAGGTGCGCAGGCCGCTGCAGGCAGCCAGGCCGGCGCCCAGCAGGGCGATGCAGAAAAGACGGGTGGCGGACTTCATGCTGTTGACTCCTCTTCTACACATTCAAGCCGTGCAGTGCGATGGGCACGGTGCGCGTTGCCGGCGTGGCACAAGCATCGTCATCATCAAACGCCTTGTCGCCCGCGGCGTCGGCCACGCCGCTGGGTTGGAGCGTGGCGAAGGGGTACAGGTTCCGATCCAGCAAGTGCGACGGCGTGACCTGGCTCATGGCCTTGAGCATGTTGTCACTGCGCCCGGGGTACTGGCGTTCCCATTCGCGCAGCATGGCCTTGATCTGCACCCGCTGCAAGTTGGTCTGGCTGCCGCACAGCGTGCACGGGATGATGGGGAAGGCGCGGTGCGTGGCCCAGGCTTCCAGATCGGTTTCGGCCACATAGGCCAGCGGCCGGATGACGACGTTGCGGCCGTCGTCGCTCACCAGCTTGGGCGGCATGGTCTTGAGCCGCCCGCCGAAGAACATGTTCATCAGCATCGTGACCACGATGTCGTCGCGGTGGTGGCCCAGCGCGATCTTGGTCGCACCCAGTTCGCCGGCCACGCGGTACAAGATGCCGCGGCGCAGGCGCGAACACAGCGAGCACATGGTCTGGCCCTCGGGCACCAGGCGCTTGACGATGGAATAGGTGTCTTGCTGCTCGATGTGATACGGCACGCCGCGTTCGCGCAGGTAGTTGGGCAACACGTCTTCCGGAAAACCGGGCTGCTTCTGGTCGAGGTTCACCGCCACCAGCTCGAAGCGCACCGGCGCGCGTTCGCGCAGGCTTTGCAGCACATCGAGCAGCGCATAACTGTCTTTTCCACCGGACACGCACACCATCACCTTGTCGCCGGCCTCGATCATGTTGAAGTCAGCAATCGCCTGGCCCACCTGGCGGTGCAGGCGCTTGCTCAGCTTGTTGGCCAGGAAGGCGGGGCGGCGCGGGTCGGCGCAGACTGAAGGGTTCATTAGTGTCGCGTCAGGTTAGTTCGGTTTTTGGCCGGCCTCAGCAGGCGACCCCAGAGCGGCCGACACCGTGGTCGATTGAGGCCGGTGAGCCCTCACCTCCACCGCAACGCCGTCGCAATCCGGAAAGACATTGGGTTTGGCGACTCGCACGCGGCTGCTGTCAACACCGGGCAAAGCCAGCAGCGACGTGGCAATCCTGCCGGCCAATGTCTCCAGCATATTGATGTGCGAGGACTGCGCTTCCCGAATGCCGATGTCGCGCAGCCGCCGGTAGTCCAGCACCTGGGTCACTTCGTCGCACGATGGCAGCACGGGTGCGCTTGCCATGTCCACAGACATTGAAATCAACAGCGGCTGTTTCGACGAAAGCTCATGCTCAAGAATGCCGATGCTGGCCAACACTTTGAGCGAGTCAACGCTGATGGTTCTCATGACAGGTAGGCCAGGTGGGTCAAAGCGGCGATGGATCTGACTTTGACACCAACACGCCGCTGCGCAACGCCGTGCGCCAGAACGACTCTGTCAGCATGGCCAGGTCTTGCAGCCAGAACAGGCGTTTCGCGGCTTCGGTCAGCAAGTTGTGCCCGGTTTCAACGCTCGACCACACGGAGATGATGCCTTCGCCGTCGTTCAAGGTGGCCGGTTCGTAGTACGTGTGATAGCCCACGTTCTGTGCGCCGCCAAAGGTGAACGCAAAGGTCGCTTTGATCCTTTCGCTGTGCTCCTGGAAGCTTGTGCCAGCGGGCACCTTCAGCCAAAAAATCACAAACAGGCGGCTCACGTTCAGCCCAGCCCAGAGCTTCATTTGGTGTTCGCCCGAACTCAGGCCATAGGCGGCGCCAAAAATGTCGCTGCGCCCTAGGCGATCAATCACAGCAGGCTGGTGGCGCAATGCATAACTTGCGCTCACGCGCGACAACGCCTGCGGGACACTTTCAGTCAGAAATTCGTGCGTCCTCAAGGCCAGCACCTCGGCATTGGCCTGGCGTTCCGAAAAGAACAAAACAAGCGCAACCGCCAAACCGGAAAGCGTGAGGTGGATCAGTGACATGCCGACCAAGATCCAGTCCGCGAACTTGGGGTCAGCGGGGTTGTCCTTCCAGGC
>JAYUHT010000326.1:0-4690 GCA_043766725.1 Burkholderiales bacterium
TGAACAGCGCGGTAGCCACCGCCACCGCCACCGCGATCAAGGCGCCCACCGTGGCCCAGATGGGCACCAGGGTCATGATGAGCTGGTAGTAGCGGTTGCCCACCACGCCGGCCAGGGCCAGGTACAACAGCGCGGCAGCCGCCATCACCCAGCCCGGTGTGGCGAAGCGAGCCAGGCCCTGGCGTGACTCAGGGCTAACGTTAGCCAACGCGGGCGCGGTGTGATCAGACACGTTCCACGCTCCGCCCGAACAGCCCTTGCGGGCGCAGCAGGATGACCAGCAGAAAGATCACGAACACGGCCGTGTTCTGCAACTGCTGCGGCAGCACCAGGGTGGAAAGCTGCTGCACCAGGCCGATCACCAGCCCGCCGATGAAGGCGCCGCCCACGCTGCCCATGCCGCCCAGCACCACGCCGGCATACATCACCATCACGAATTCAATGCCGGTGTAGGGCTGGAACGGCAGGAAGCTGGCCACCAGCCCGCCGGCCACCCCGGTGATGGCCGCGCCCAGGCCAAACGCCAGCCGATAAGCGTGGCCCACGTTGATGCCCATGTAGGTGGCAGCCTCGGGGTTGTCGGCCGCGGCGCGCAGCATCTTGCCGCGGCGCGAACGCGCCACGAACAGGGCGATAGCCACCGCCACGGCCACGGCCACCAAGGCGCCCACGGTGCGGGCCTGGTTCAGGAAGAGCGTGACGTCCAGCCCAGGCAGCGGTTGCAGTTCCCAGGCGTTGGCCGACATGGGGGTGCGCACGCTGCGCGGCGACGAGCCGAACAGCAGCAAGGCGCCGTTGGAAAGAATCAGCGAAACCCCCAGCGTGAGCGTGAGCTGCGGGTTGTGGCCTTCGCCTTCCATGCCCGCGGCCTGCATGCCGCTGACGTGGCGCAGCAGCCCTTCATACAAGGCCATGCCGAGCACGAACACCAGCGCGCCGCCCACCAGCGCGGCCACCACCGGCCCGGCATAGGGGCCGAGCGCGGCGCCCACGCCCAGCGGCGCAAAAATGAACAGACACGCGTACATGCCGGCCACCATCAGTTCGCCCTGGGCGAAATTGATGACGCGCATGACGCTGAAGATCAGCGCCAGGCCCACGCACATCAGGCCATACAGCGCGCCCAGGCTCAGGCCGGCGAACAACGCCTGCAGGATGCTTTCAAGCAGCACCAGGGTGGGGCTCATCACATCTGACCGCAGATCAGACCGCAACTTGCGCAGAAACATTCCATACGGTATCGTGTAGCTATTGAAAAGTAGAAAGCGATACCCGCAAGTATATGCCCCAGTCTGTTCACAACACAAGTGTCGATGTGCTCATCGTTGGCGCCGGCTTCGGTGGCCTGTACATGCTGCACCGTGCGCGCCAGTTGGGCTTCACGGCGTTGGTGCTGGAAACCGGCAGCGACGTGGGCGGCGTGTGGCACTGGAACCGCTACCCCGGCGCGCGCTGCGACGTGGAAAGCATGCAGTACAGCTATTCGTTCGATGAAGCCCTGCAGCAGGAATGGGCCTGGAGCGAACGCTTCGCGCCGCAGCCGCAAATTCACGCCTATGCACAGCATGTCGCGCAGCGCTTTGAATTGAAGCGCGACATTCGCTTCAACACCACCGTCAGCGCGGCGCAGTACGACGATGCCAGCGCGCAATGGCGCGTCAGCACCGCCTGCGGCCAGACGCTGAACGCGCGCTTTTGCGTCATGGCCACGGGTTGCCTTTCAGCCACGCGGCTGCCGGCCATTGCGGGCCTGGAAAGTTATCGTGGCCGCACCCTGCACACCGGCGAATGGCCGCATGAACCCGTTGACTTCACTGGCCAGCGCGTGGGCGTGATCGGCACGGGCTCTTCGGGCATCCAGGTCATCCCCATGCTGGCGCAGCAGGCTGCTGCGCTCACGGTGTTTCAGCGCACACCCAACTTCAGCATCCCGGCGCGCAACGCGGCAATGGACGATGACTACGAGCGTTCCTGGAAAGACCGCTACGCCGAGCTGCGCGAACGCGCGCGCACCGACACCACTTCGGGCACGCTGTACGAGCGCAGCACGCGCAAGGCCTGCGAGGTGCCGGCGCCCGAACGCGAGAGCGAGTACGAACGGCGCTGGCAAACAGGCGGCGTGAACTTCATGCACTCGTTCAACGACTTGATGCTCGACGAGCGTTCCAACGTCACCGCCGCAGACTTCGTTCGCGCGCAAATTCGCGCCACCGTGCACGAACCCGCCGTGGCCGAGGTGCTGGCACCGAAAGACCACCCCATCGGCGCCAAACGCATCTGCATCGACAGTGACTATTTCGCCACCTACAACCGCCCCAATGTGCGCTTGGTGGACTTGCGCGCCACGCCCATAGAACGCTTCACCGCCACGGGCCTGCAAACCAGCGCGGCGCACCATGAGCTTGATGCCGTGGTCTTTGCCACCGGCTACGACGCCATGACCGGTGCCTTGTTAAATATTGACATCACCGGCTGTAACGGCCAGACCCTGGCCCAGGCCTGGCAGGGTGGCCCGCGCAGCTACCTGGGGCTGATGGTGGCGGGCTTCCCGAACCTGTTCACCCTCACCGGCCCGGGCAGCCCTTCGGTGCTGGCCAACATGATCTTCGCCATCGAGCAGCATGTCGATTGGATCGGTGGCTGCCTGGCCTGGCTGCGCCAGCATGGCCAAGCCAGCATTGAAGCCGAACCCGCGGCGCAAGACGCCTGGGTGCAGCACGTGAATGAAGCGGCGGATCGAACCTTGTTCCCGCGCGCCAATTCTTGGTACGTGGGAGCCAACGTTCCAGGTAAGGCGAGGGTGTTCATGCCTTACGCCGGCGGCGTGGTGCCGTACAGAAAGAAATGCGACGAGGTGGCGGCCAAGGGTTATGAAGGCTTTCGCTGCGCCAGCGCGGTGGCTGAACAGAACTAACGTTTCAAGGAACTGTGTGCCGCTGCACCCCACCCTGTGCAGGGTGCTGGCCAAGGCAACACGCTGCCGCCCATGATCAGCCTGCCCATCGCCCAGCATCGAGTCGCACGACGACATCTGCCCCAATACTGCGTGTGCAGACATGAACCACGGCGTCCTGCTCGGGTGGGTCACATCGACACCTGCACCCGCGCCATGAACGACGCCTGCGCCTGGCTAAGGACGAAGGTGTCGCCCTTGCGAGCAGCGGGCCAAAATGACGAGCATGACTGCCATCCCCCGCATTGAACTGGCCCCCGGGCTGAACGTGCCGCGAGTCATCAACGGCCTGTGGCAAGTGGCCGACATGGAACGCGGCGGCCGCACGCTTGACGCCGAAGCCGCTGCCGATGCCTTGCAGGCCTATGCAGCCGCCGGTTACAGCGCCTTCGACATGGCTGACCATTACGGCAGCGCCGAACTCATCACCGGCCGGCTGCTGGCGCGGCACTTGCCAACGCCGGTGCAATCCTTCACCAAATGGTGCCCGCCACCCGGTGTGATGGATGCACAGACCGTGCGTGCCGGCGTGCAGCGCAGCCGCGAACGCCTGGGTGTGGGCTGTATTGATTTGCTGCAATTCCACTGGTGGCAATACACCCACCCGGCGTATCTGGATGCCCTGCATGAACTCGCCGCGCTGCGCGCACAGGGTTGGGCCGCGCACATCGGCCTGACCAATTTCGACACCGATCATTTGCGCCTGGTGCAGCGCGACGGCATCACGGTGGCCACCAATCAAGTCTCGTTCTCGCTGCTCGACCGGCGCGCCGCCGGCCGCATGAGCGAGCAATGTCTGGCCAGCGGCACCAAGCTGCTGGCCTATGGCACGTTGGGCGGCGGCTTTTTGAGCGAGCGCTGGCTGGGCGTGCCCGAGCCGGCCGACTTCGCCGACTGGAGCAAGAGCAAGTACAAGCGCTTCATTGATGCGATTGGCGGCTGGGCCGCCTTGCAGCGCGTGTTGGCCGCGGCACAGCAGGTGGCGCAAAGGCATGGCGTGTCGCTGGCCAATGTGGCCGTGCGCTGGGTGCTTGACCACCCCGCCGTGGGCGCCGTGATCGTGGGTGTGCGGCCCGGTGAGCGCGAGCACCGCGCCGACAACGCCGCGCTGTTTTCATTTGCATTGGATGGTGAAGACCACGCCAGGTTAAGCGATGCGTTAGCCAGCACCACCATGCTGCCGGGTGATTGCGGCGACGAGTACCGCCGCGCGCCGTTCCTCACTGCATCGGGCGACCTGAGCCACCACCTGGAAAGCCTGCCGCCGGTGTACCTGGTGCAGGTGCTCGACGCCGCCACGCCGCGCCTGCGCGTAAGCACCGGCAGCCATTGGGAAGCGCTGGCCGGCTATGCGCGTGCCGTGCGCGAGGGCTCGCGCATCCTGGTCAGCGGCACAACCGCCACGCATGGTGATGGCCGTGTGGTGTGCCCGGGCGACGCGCAAGGCCAGGCGGTGTACATCCTCGACAAGATCCGCGCCAGCATCGAAGCCTTGGGTGGGCGCATGGAGGATGTGCTGCGCACTCGTGTGTACTTGCGCGACGCTTCACAGTGGCGCGGCATGGCTGAGGTGCATGGGCGTGTGTTTGGCGATGTGCGGCCGGCTAACACCTTGCTTGGTGGGGCGGTGTTGATCGGGGACTATGAGGTGGAGATTGAGGCGGAGGCGCAGGTTCGTTGAGCTGCGTCATCCTTCCGTCGCCATGACGTGGCTAGTTTGGAGCAGCAAGTGCGAGG
>JAYUHT010000327.1:0-4689 GCA_043766725.1 Burkholderiales bacterium
CCAGCTACTGGAAGATCCAGTCTGGGCGCAGCACGCCACCGTTCACCGGCTTTCACCGCGCGGTGCTGCCTGACTTGCTGTTGCGCGGGCTGTGAGCACCGTACTGACCGACGCGGCGCTGGCCGCTCGCATCGAGAGCTACCTGGCCCATCAAGTCGGGCACGCTGTCCAGGTGGGCGCGCTCAAGCGCTTTCCGGTGGGCTTTTCGTGGCTAACGTATGGCGTGACTGTGCGCGGCCTGCCCACGCCGGGCGTTGAACAAGAGCTGATCCTGCGCATCGGCTCCGACGCTGGCCTGTTCGCGCCCTACCAGGCCGCGCCGCAGGTGCTGGCCATGCAGTCGCTCGCGGGCAGCGCCGTGCCCGTGCCCAAGGCTTACTGGAGCAGCGAAGACGAATCCCTCCTCGGCGCGCCGTTCATGTTTTGCGAAAAGGTGGCGGGTGCGGCCGTGGTGCCCTGGGTCTCGCCCAGCGCGCCGCCGCTGGAGGAAGGCTATCGGCGCAGCCTGGGCACCGAGTTCATCGACGCCCTGGCCGCCTTGCACCGGCTCGATTGGCAAACCAGGCCCATCGCAGCATTGGGGCAAGACATCAGTGCCCAGAACGCCGCGCTGCGCAATGTTGAAGAATGGGAAGCTCACCTCGAACGTTGGGCGATGCGGCCCTACCCGCTGGCCGAGTGGGGCATCCGCTGGCTCAAGGCGAACGCGCCGGTGGCGCCGCGCGTGGCCATCGTGCATGGCGACTACCGCACCGGCAATTTTCTGGAGCAAGGCGGGCACATCACCGCCATCCTCGACTGGGAACTCGTGCACCTGGGCGACCCGCATGAAGACCTGGCCTGGGCCAGCATGCCGATGTACATGGGCGGCAGCCCTTACCTGTGCCGGCTGTGCGAGCCCGACTGGTTTTATGCGCGCTACGCGCAGCAATCAGGCATTGAAGTCATCATGGCTTCGGTGCATTACTACCAGGTGTTCTCGTTGCTCAAGCTGGCCGCCACCCACATGGCGGCGGCGCGCTGTTTTGAAGACCGCCGCAGCAACGACATGCGCATGCCGGCCATGGGCAGCCAGGTGGCCACCTGCTTGCGCCAGATGGACAAAGCGATTCAAAAGGGGCCGTGAAGCCATGAACAACAGCTTCGAACGCCTGGTTGAAGGCATGTGCGCCACCTTGCGCGCCGAGGTGCTGCCGCGCATGAGCGATGAGTACGCGCGCAGCCAGGTGTATGGCGTGATCAATGCCTTGAACACCTTCAAGCTGCGGGCGGATTGGTCGGCCGAATTTCTGATCCAGCAAATTCAGGCTCAGCAGCAAGCCCTGGCCGCGGCACAAACGGCGGCACAGGCGGTCGCGGGCAACGCCCCGGGTACGCCACCTTTGCCCGAGCTGTCTGCCGCACCGGCCGCCACTGCCACCTTGCTGGCCACGCGCGACACCGGCAACCAGGCCTTGGGCGAGTGGCTGGCCTGGCTTGCCGCCCCGGGCCACGGCCTGGGCGTTGCGGCCGCGCAAGCCCTGGAACAAACCCTGCTCGCGGCCTTGCGCGCTGAACTGAGCATCGAGTTGAAGCACTCGCCGCGCCCGCTGTTCGCTGAAATGTCGGGTGGCGCCGAGGGCTGATCACAGATGCTGTGCCGCCGCCCCGGGCAACCGCTGCCAAGCCCTGATTGACAGCGCCGCCGCTTCGTTTAGATTCCGCCGCATACGGTACGCTAGTGTAAGAACTGCGGCGCACCGCATCGCAACCCCTCTTTGGAGATCGCACCATGTTCAACCGCATTCGCCGCCGCCTGGCGCTCGCTGCCGCCGCCACTGCCGCCATGGCCAGCCTGGCCACGCCGCTGGCCCAGGCGCAAACACAGGCGCAAAGTGGCCCCATCAAGGTCGGCCTGCTGATCATCGACAGCGGCCCCTTTGCCACCTACGCCAACCTGATGGAAGAAGGCGCCAAGGCGGCGGTGGACATCCTCAATGCAGAAGGCGGTGCGGCCGGGCGCAAGTTCGAGCTGGTGATCCAGGCGCATTCCGGCGCGCCCGCCGCCGCGCTGGCCGCGGCCACCAAGCTGGCGCAGCAAGCCGGTGTGAGTTTGATCATGGGCCAAACACTCAGCTCGCATTCACTGGCCCTGGCGCCCAAGCTCGACGGGCTGAACGTGATCCAGATCGACCACTACGCCCAGAGCAACGACCTGATGGGCAAGAGCTGCGCGCCGAACTACTTCCGCGTCAACACGCCCGATGCGCTGACCACACGCATGATGCAAGACTATGTGAAGCAAACCGGCGCCAAGACCTGGAACCTGATCTCGGCCGACTATGCCGCCGGCCAGAGCTTCAGCAAGGCCTTCAGCGAGTTGGTGCAAGGCATGGGCGGTACGGTGCAGCAAAACCTGTTTGCGCCGCTGGGCACCAGCGACTTCGGCAGCCAGATTTCGCAGTTGTCGAAGCCGGCTGACGCCTTGATGGTGACGCTGTTCATGAGCGACGGCCAGAGCTTTGCCAAGCAGCAAAAGCAGTTTGGCTTGTTCGACAAGTACAAGGCCATCATCGGCAACGGTTTCGCCACCGACTTCCAGCTCGACGCCCATGGCGACAACGTGTTGGGCGTGGTGAATTCATTGAGCTGGACGCCTGAGCTGCCCGGCGCGCGCAACGCGCACTATGTGAAGGAATTCGTGCTGCGCGCCAAGCGCCGCCCCTTCTACACCGACGCTGACATGATGGCCGCGCTGGAAGTCTTCCGCGCCGGCGTGGTCAAGGCCAAGTCCACCGAAGCGCCCCAGGTGCGCAAGGCGCTCGAAGGCTTGAAGATCGCCACCATCTTTGGTGAAAACGAAATGCGCGCCGCCGACCATCATCTGATCCGCCAGCACGGCATGGCGCAAGTGGTGAAGAGTGCAGGCGGCAAGAACACCTTTCAGATGAAGGTGGTGAAGTCGGGCCCCGAGATCTACCCGCCGCCCAACCCTGAATGCAAGGTGAGCTGAGGCTGATCTCATTCGGTAAGCGGTTTGGATTTCGCCCAACTGTTCAGCGTTGCGCAACTGGCCAACGCCTTGGCGTTGGCCTCGCTGCTGACCATTCTGGCCAGCGGCCTGGCGCTGATCTTTGGCCTGCGCGACGTCATGAACTTCGGCCATGGCGCGCTGTACATGCTGGGCGCCTACATGGGCTACAGCGTCACCAAGGTGGCCAATTTCTGGGTCGCGCTCATCCTCGTGCCGCTCGCCCTGGCAGCCATTGGCGTGGTGTTCGAGCTGGCCGTGTTGCGGCCGCTGCAAAAGCGCTCGCACATGGACGTGGCACTGGTCACCTTCGGCCTGGCCCTCATCCTGGGCCCGGCGGTGCACAAGGTCTGGGGCACGGTGCCGCTGTCGGTTGAGCCGCCGGCCGTGCTGGCCGGCTCCACCATGCTGTTCGGCACCATGTACCCGCTGTACCGCTTGTTCATCATCGCCGTGGGCTTCAGCACCTGCCTGGGCCTGGCGGCCTGGCTCAAGTACACCACCAGCGGCATGCACACCCGCGCCGTGAGCCAGCAGCCGCATGTGGCGCGCATGATGGGCGTGAATACCGATCGCTTGAGCTTGCTCGTGGTTTGCCTGGGCACCGCCTTCGCCGGCCTGGCCGGTGTGCTGGCCGGGCCGTATCTCTCGGTGGACCCGGGCATGGGCGGCAGCATCCTCATCAGCTGCCTGATCGTGGTGGTGGTGGGTGGCTTGGGCAGCATCGGCGGGGCCATTGCCGCGGCGGTGGTGTACGGCTTCATTCAAGTCATCGGCACGGTGATGCTGCCTTCGGTGGCGGTGCTCGCGCCTTATCTGCTGCTCTTCGCGGTGCTGTTGTGGCGCCCGCAAGGCTTTGGCCGCGGGCGGGTGTCGTGAACCCTGCTGTCGCACGCATTGCCCTGTTAGCCGCTGTGTTCGTGGCCGGCCTGTTCGTGCCGCGGCTGCTGACCAGCCCGTTCTACCTCGGCTTGCTCATCAACGGCATGCTGCTGGGCATTGCGGCGGTGGGCATCGGCTTTCTCATGCACCAGTGCGGTCTGGTGATGTTTGGCGTGGCGGCATTCATCGGCCTGCCCGCGTACTTGTTGGGCATGGCCAGCAACCACGCGGGCCTGAATGTGCATGCCGCGGTGGCCGTGGCCTTGCTGGGCTGCACGCTGTTTGCGCTGGCCGTAGGCGCGCTGGTGGTGCGGGCGCGGCCGCTGCCCTTTGCCATGCTCACGCTGGCGCTGGCGCAGATGCTGCGTTCCACCACCATGCTGCAAGTGATGCGCCCGCTGACCGGCGGCGACGATGGTTTGACCATGCAGTTCAGTGGCAGCTTCATGGGCCTGTCGCAAGCTGAACTGGGCAAGGCCGCCAGCTTCTGGCCGCTGGCCTGGGTGGCCTTGTGCGCGGTGCTGCTGCTGGCCTGGTTGGCCGCGCGCTCGCGCTTCGGCCAGGTGTTGCGCGCCACGCAGGCGAATGAGGAACGCATGCGCTTTTCCGGCTTCAACACCTATGTGCCGCGGCTGCTGGCCTTCACCCTGGCCAGCTTTATCGTTTCAGTGGCCGGCGTGTTGATGGGCTTGAACAGCGCCTATGCGTCGCCCGAGTTGCTCGACTTCGCCACCGGCGGCCATTCGCTCGTGGCCATGCTGGTGGGCGGGGCCGGCCAGGTCGCCGGGCCACTGTTG
>JAYUHT010000328.1:0-12278 GCA_043766725.1 Burkholderiales bacterium
CCGTCATGCGCGAGTACCTGAAGTTCTATATCAACGGCGCCTGGGTCGCGCCGCAAGTGGCCAAGACGCTGGACGTGATCAACCCGGCCACCGAGCAAAGCGCCGGGCGCATTTCACTGGGCAGCGCGGCCGATGTTGATGCCGCGGTGAAAGCCGCCCGCGCCGCCTTCGCCAGCTATTCCCAAACCACGTTGGCTGAGCGCGTGGCGCTGCTCGAACGAATCGTTAGCGAATATCAAAAACGCCAGGCCGACATGGCCGCGGCCATCACCGAAGAGATGGGCGCGCCGGTGGCCTTGGCGCAAAAGGCCCAGGCCGTGATGGGCCTGGCCCATGTGCAATCCGCCCTGGCGGTGTTGAAGGACTACCGCTTTCAAGAGCTGCGCGGCAGCACGATGGTGGTGAAAGAACCCATCGGCGTTTGCGCCTTCATCACGCCGTGGAACTGGCCCGTCAACCAGATTGCCTGCAAGGTGGCGCCGGCGCTGGCCGTGGGCTGCACCATGGTGTTGAAGCCGTCAGAAATCGCACCGTTCTCAGCGCAGATCTGGGCCGAGATCATGCACGCCGCGGGCGTGCCGGCCGGCGTGTTCAACCTGGTGAATGGCGACGGCCCCACGGTGGGCGCGGCGCTGTCGAGCCACCCCGAGGTGGACATGGTCAGCTTCACCGGCAGCACGCGCGCGGGCATCGAGGTGGCGCGCAATGCGGCGCCCACGGTGAAGCGGGTGCATCAAGAGCTGGGCGGCAAGTCGCCCAACATCATCTTGCCCGATGCCGATTTCAAGCGCGCCGTGACCAGCGGCGTGCGCAGCGTGATGAACAACTCCGGCCAAAGCTGCAACGCGCCCACGCGCATGCTGGTGCCGCGCGCGCGCATGGACGAAGCGCTGGCCATCGCCAAGGAAGTGGCCGAGAAGACCACGGTGGGCGCGCCTGAGAGCGGCGCCATGCTGGGGCCGGTGGTTTCGGCCGCGCAGTGGGAGAAGATACAACGTTTGATTCAAGCCGGCGTGACTGAGGGCGCCACGGTGGTGGCCGGCGGGCCGGGCAAGCCGGTGGGTTTGGAAACGGGCTACTACGTCAAGCCCACCATCCTGGGCCACGTGAACAACCAGATGAGCGTGGCGCGCGAAGAGATCTTCGGCCCCGTGCTTTCAGTGCTGGCCTATGACACGGTGGATGAAGCGGTGGCGATGGCCAACGACACACCTTACGGCTTGGCGGCTTACGTTTCGGGCACCGATGCTGAAGCCGCGCGCAACGTGGCATCGCGCCTGCGCGCCGGCCAGGTGAACATCAACAGCGCGCCCGGCGACATGATGGCGCCGTTCGGCGGCTTCAAGCAAAGCGGCAACGGGCGCGAATGGGGCGACCATGCGTTTGCCGAATTCCTGGAGGTGAAGGCGGTGTTGGGGTACGCACCGAAGGTGGTGGCTTAAGGTGAGCATCCGGTTGGACACTGGGCGTCCATCAAGGTTACCTAATGGCCATTCCTGACTATCAGAGTTGCATGCTGCCGCTGCTTCGTCTCTTGCGCGACGGGGCTGAGCACACGCTTCGCGAAGCTGAAGAAGGCTTGGCGGGGCACTTTGGGCTGACTGCGGCCGAGCGAATTGAACTCCTGCCATCCGGGCAGCAAGGCATCTTCAGGAATCGGGTTGGCTGGGCACGCACCTATCTAAAGAAGGCAGCTCTTCTCGAGTCACCCAAACGAGGCGTCTTCAAGATCACGGCGCGTGGGCTGAACACGCTGGCCGGAAATCCGAACCGCCTGGACGTCAAGTACCTCGAACAATTCCCAGAATTCATTGAGTTTCGAGACTCTTCGCGTGGCGACAACGGTTCGGCTGTACCAACAGGGGAATCAACCCAGGCCAAGACCACGCCTGAGGAGGCCATCGAACTGGCGCACCAAGGATTGCGCGAGCAACTTGCCCAGGAACTGCTGTTGCGCATCCTGTCTTGCTCGCCGACCTTCTTCGAGCAGCTCGTCGTCGAGCTTCTTGTAAAGATGGGCTACGGCGGTTCCAGGCGGGACGCGGGCGAACGCATCGGCCAAACCGGCGACGGCGGCATTGACGGGATCATCAAGGAAGACCGTCTGGGCCTCGACACGATCTTTATCCAGGCCAAACGCTGGCAGGGGTCAGTCGGCAGGCCCGAGATTCAAAAATTCGTCGGCGCGCTACAGGGCCAACGAGCCAAGAAGGGGGTCTTCATCACGACGTCGAGCTACACCTCTGATGCCATCGACTACGCCTCGCGCATCGATACAAAGGTGGTGCTGATTGACGGCAAGCATCTGGCGGGCCTGATGATCGACTTTGACGTCGGCGTTGCGGCCGCGGCAACGTATGTCGTCAAGCGACTTGATTCCGACTACTTTGAAGAAGGCTGAGCGGGAATTGGTGTTGGTATAGGTGCTGATGGCCGTTGCCAAGACAGGCTGACGGCAAACGTTAGCCATCCGCTGCGAGCATCCGTCTCAGCTCCGCCTTGGCCACTTTTTCCAACAGCGAGCGCGGCAGCGCATCCACCAGCCGAATCTCGGCCGGCCATTTGAAATCCGCCAGCTGCGCGCGGCACGCGGCGCTGGCTTGCTCAGCCAGCGCCGCGCGCTGATCCGCAGCCAAGCCCGCCACAGGCAGCACAAACGCCACCGGCACTTCATCCAGCATGCGATGCGCGCGCGCCACCACGGCGCATTCATGCACCCCGGGCACGGCCAGGATGACGCGCTCGATTTCTGAGGCCGCCACGTTTTCACCGCCCACCTTGAGCATGTCCTTGCTGCGGTCGCCGAATTGAATCGAGCCTTCTTCCAGCAGCAACACGCGGTCGCCGGTGCGAAACCAGCCGTCGGCGTCGAAGCTTTCAGCCGTGGCCTGCGCGTTGCCAAGATATTCCTGAAACAGGCTCAAGCCGCGAACACCTTGGATCATCAAATGGCCGGCGCAGCCTGGCTGCACCGCGTGGGCTTCGCGCACCGGCACGCTGTCGTCTTCAACGATGGCGATGCGGTACTCAGGCGCCGGGCGGCCGATGCTCAGGCTCGGGCTGGGCACATGCACGCTGCTGACGATGCCGTGGGTGATGGTCTCCGTCATGCCCCACCAGCCCATGGTGTTGACGCGAAAATGCGCGTCGCTGGGCGGCGCGCACACGGCCGAGCCCCAGCGCCGGTAGTGGTGCTGGGCGGGCACCTCATGCGCCATCAACGCCTTGCTGCAAAACGGTATGAGTGAGGTCCAGGTGGCGCGGTGTTTGAGCGACACCGGCCAGAACCGGCTGGCTGAAAAGCGCGGCAGCACCACGGCCGTGGCGCCGGCCCACAAGCAGGCCAGCACCGAGTAAGCCTGGGCGTTGGTGTGGAACAGCGGCAGGTGCACCAAATGAACATCATCCGGCTGCAAGTCTTCATGCACGGCGTTCACGCTGGCGCCCCACAGCGCGTTGGCATGCGTCCACAAAACAGCCTTGGGTCGCGAGGTGGTGCCCGAGGTGTATTGCACGCTGCATGGCGCCAGCGGGTTGGGCGCACGGCGCGGGGCGGTGTCGCCACTCAGCGCGGCGAAGCGGCTGGCGGCCTCAGGTTTGTGATCATGCCTGTGCAGTGTGCCGTTAGCGCTAGGCTCGCCGTCATCGTCCGTCACCGCCATCCAGCGCAGGCCCGTGCAGTGGCGTGCCACGCGCTGGGCAAAACGCGGCTGGGTGATGCCGGCCACGGCGCCGCAGTGGCTGGCGTAGTAGGCCAATTCATCATCACTGGCGCGGGTGTTGGTGGTGACGGCCACGGCACCGGCCCAGGCGCAGGCATACCAGGCGAGCAGGGCCTCGGGGCTGTTGTCCAGGTGGATGAGCACGGCTTGGCCCGGCGCCACGCCGCGCTGAATCAAACCCCCGGCGATGCGCGCCACGCGGTCTTGGAATTCGCAATAAGTGAGCGTGAGGCAGGGCCCTTCAAACGGCTCCCAAACGATGAAGGGGCGGTCGCGCCGCGTGCGCGCGCGCTGCGCCAGCAGCCAGGGCACGTCCATGCCCATGAAGGGGTGGCGGTCCGTGGCGCTCAGGGCGGGCGTCATCAACCGCCTGGCGTGGTGCGCGCCATGGTCAAGTACTCCGTGCCGCTTTCGGGCAGCCACACCTCGCCCGGCCGGCCGAGCAGTTGGCGCACCGTGCTGCCTTCGCGCGCCATGGCGAAGACTTCAAACTTCTCGCTTGAGGGGTCAAAACGCAGCAGGGCGTTGGCGCCCCAGTCGGTGGCCCAGACTTTGTCCAACTCGTCAACGTACACGGCGTAGACCTTGGGGTTGGCGCCGGGCGCGCGCCAGGTGCGCCAGCTCTTTGCGGCCGGGTCGTGCATCGACAAGTTGCCCGAGTTCCATTCGGCCACCCAGATGCGGCCTTTGCTGTCGCTCCACACGCGGCGTGCACCCTGGCGCGGTGTGGGTGGCTCAACGATGAGCGAGTCGCCGGTTTTGCGCTCGATCTTGGCGATGAAGCTGCCGGCCAGCGAGCAATACCAGATGTCGCCCGCGGGCGTGGCGCAGATGCCGTACGGGCCGCGGCCGCGCGGCGCTTCCTTCACCGTGACCACGCCGCTGGCCACGGCCAGCTTGCCCACGTAGCCGCTTTGGCCGGTGAACCACAGGTCACCCTCGCCGTCGAACGCCGCGGTGTTGAGGTTGGTGTAGGGCGTGCCTTCGGGCAGGGGGTAGGCGCGCACCGTGCGGTCTGTCCAGCCGACGCGAACGATGGCATTCAGGCCGCTGTCGGTGAGCCAGGCCGCCTTGTCCGGCCCCTGAATCACGCCGTGCGGCGACGAGCCGCGGCCCAGGGAAATCAACTCGCTCTTGCCGGTTTTGGGGTCGAACCAGCCGAGGTGGCCGCTGCGCTGGGCGCTGTACCAAACACCGCCGTCGGGGGCGGGGGCCACGTCGTGAATGCCGGTGCGCTGCGGCGTGTTCAGTGGCCAGGAACGCAGGCGCTCGGTCTGGGCAAAGGCCGCAGGCTCGATGGCGGCCAAGGCGGCCAGGCCAACAAGGGCTTCGCGGCGCGAGATGATGGCGTCCATGTACAGCTCCTTTGCGAGTGGGCTGCCAGCGTAGCACCAGCATGACTTCCAACATCACCGCCGCCCACCGCCGCCGCCTGCGCGAGGTGTGGCGTTCGGCCGGCTGGCCATGCCAGGACATGATCGAACTCGAACTGCTGGCCGCCGGCTTGCTGGAACGCCGCGCCGATGCGCAAGGCTTCGAAACGCTGCGCCTGAGTGACGCCGGCATAAACCTGCTGGCGCAAACCCTGCAACGCAACCGAGCCGTGCGCAGCAAGCATGAAGACCTGGTGCAGCGTGTGGCGCGCGAGATGCAGCGCGCCGGGCGCATCGCCTGGCGTGGCCTGAGCCTGCGCGCGCGGGTGGGCATGGAGGGCGAAGACGCGCGCTGGGTGGTGGCCATGCCCGATGTGTTCTCCATCCGCCTCACCACGGTGCAGGCCTACCTGGAACCCACGGTGCATGAAGTGAAGGTGAACCGCGCTGACCTGCTGGGCGATGTGCGCAACGCCGCCAAACGCCAGGCCTATTTGCAGATGAGCGGGCAGTGCTGGTACGTGCTGGCGCCTGGTATTGGCGATGAAACGGATGTGCCGCCCGAATGCGGCGTGATGCTGGGGTTGCCCGCGGGCTTTGAGGTGCTGCGGCCGGCGCCGCGGCGCGCATCAAGCCTGGCGTTTGGCACCTGGATGGCGCTGGCGCGCGCCACGCCCGTGCTGGATGATGCCGACGCCCAAGCCCAAGGCCTGCTCGGCGCGCCGCCAGGCGCCTCGGATGACACACCCCTCGACCCCACGGCTTGAACGCCCAGGCGCAAAATCGCCCACGTTGTAAAGGAAGCCGCCATGAAGCTCGCCGCCATTGTTCTTGCCGCCAGTTTGAGCCTAGCCGCGCCGCTGCTGCACGCCGCACCCAGCGGCCCGCAAGTGCAGTGGCTCAACGCCGCGGCCGATGCCGACATCGAACAAGCCTTTGCCCAGGGTCGCGCCGAGAACAAGCCGGTGCTGCTGTATTGGGGCGCGGCCTGGTGCCCGCCGTGCAACCAGCTCAAGGCCACGCTGTTCAACCGGCAAGACTTCATCGCGCGTTCGCAGTCGTTTGTGGCGGTGAACATCGATGGCGATTTGCCCGGCGCGCAGAAACTCGGCGCGCGCTTCAAGGTGCGCGGCTACCCCACGATGATCCTGGCCACGCCCGATGGCACGGAACTCACCCGCCTGCCCGGCGAGGTAGACGCCGCGCAGGTGATGCAGGTGCTGCAGATCGGCCTGGCGCGCGGCCGGCCGGTGGCTGCGGTGCTGGCCGATGCCCGCGCCGGTAAGCCATTGAAGGCTGATGAATGGAAGCTGCTGGCCTTCTACTCCTGGGACACCGATGAAGCGCAACTGGTGAGCGAGGTTGAACGCCCGGGGTTGCTGGCGCAGCTGGCCGCCGCCAGCCCGGCGAGCCAGCCCGAGGTGGCCGACCGGCTGCTGCTCAAGGCCCTGGCCGGCAGTGATGACGGCAAAGGCATGAAGGCCGACGCCACCACGGTGGCGCGGGTGCGCAAGCTGCTGGCCAACCCGGCCGCGGCGCGCACCCACATGGACGTGGTGACCAACTCTGCCAGCGAAATCATCAAGGCCCTGGCTAACGATCCAGGCAAGCCACGCACCGAGCTGGTGGCCGCGTTCGATGCCGCGCTGCGCAAGCTGCAAGCCGATGCCACGCTGTCGCGCGCCGACCGCTTCACCGCGCTGATGGCGCGGGTCGACCTGGCGCGGCTCGAAGCCCCCAAGAACGAACGCCACCCCAAGCTGCCCACCGCCTTGGTGGCCGAGGTGCGCGAGCACAGCGCACGGGCAGACCGTGAAATCACCGATGGCTACGAGCGCCAGGCCGTCATCACCGCGGCGGCGCACACGCTCGGCCAGGCCGGGCTGTGGCAGGAGAGTGATGCCTTGCTGCAAGCCAATCTGCCCAAGAGCCACTCGCCGTATTACCTGATGAGCCAACTGGGCGGCAATGCACGCAAGCTCGGCCGCAACGACGACGCGCTGCGCTGGCATGAGCAGGCCTTCAACACCAGCGTGGGCCCGGCCACCAGGCTGGAATGGGGCGCGCGGTACATCAGCACCCTGGTGGAGCTGAGCCCACAAGATGCGCCGCGCATCGAACGCGCCGCCGCCGCGCTGTTCAGCGAAGCGGCGGCGCAGCCGAATGTGTTTTACGAGCGCAGCGCGCGTTCGCTCAAGCGCGTGGGCACACAGCTCAAGGGCTGGAGCAAGGGGCCCGAGCAGGCTGCGGTGATGAAGCGGCTGCAAGCGCAGATGGACGGCGTGTGCACCAAGCTCGACGCCAAAGACCCGCAGCGCGCCACGTGTGAAGGCGTGCTCAAGGGCAGCGCCAGCGCGCCGGCCTGAGGGCAGCGCCCCCCGGCCTCGGGAAGGGCCGTGCCGCGCGGCGCGGGCTTTGCGCCATGATCGCGGCCATGGCCCGGCCTGGTTTGAATTCCATCTTGCGTTGCACGGCGGCGTTGTGCCTGGCTTTCGCGGCGCCCTGGGCCGCCGCGGTCGATGGCGAATGGGCACACGCCTGGGCCAGCTACGGCGAGCCGCTGTACCCCAAGGGTTTCAGCCACTTCGGCTATGTCAACCCCGAGGCGCCCAAGCGCGGCCAGCTCACACTCAGCCAGCCCGACCGGCGCTCCAGCTTCGACAAGTTCAACGTCTACACCAGTCCCACCACCTACCCGGCAGGCTTGCAGATCTGGGTGCTGGAGACCTTGGCCATCTATGGCGCCGACGAGCCGCAAACCATGTACGGCCTGCTGGCCGAAGAGATCAAGGTGGCGCCGGATCGTTCCGCCGTGTGGTTCCGCCTGCGCGCCAATGCGCGCTTCTCGAATGGCGACCCGGTACGCGCCGCCGACGTGAAATTCAGCTTCGAAACCGCCAGCTCGAAGAAGGCCTCGCCCGACTGGCAAACCAACCTGGCCGGCATTTCCGCCGCGGTGGTGGAAGACGACCGCACGATCCGCTTCGACCTGAAGGAAAAGGGCACGGATTCGATCTTCAAGGTCGGCGCCTACTTGCTGATTGTTTCGCCCAAGTGGGCACTCGATGCGGCGGGCCGGCCCAAGCCGCTTGATCAGATCGTCACCGAACACCCCATCGGCAGCGGCCCGTACATCGTGGAAAAGGAAGACAGCGGCCGGCGCGTCGTCTTCAAGCGCCGGCCTGACTACTGGGCTGATGAGGGCGATGGGCTGAACGTGCGCCGCGGCTTTTTCAACTTCGAGCGTGTGGTGTACCGCTACTACGAAGACGCAGACATCATCGCCGAGGCCTTCAAGGCCGGTGAAACCGATTTGCACCGCGTCTACAGCGCGCGCATCTTCGCGCGCCAACACAAGGGCGCGAAGTGGGACGACGGGCGCATCATCAAGAAGACCTTCCACACCGCCAACATCGAAGCTTTGCAGTCGTACCAGTTGAACCTGCGCAAGCCGAAGTTCCAGGACATCCGCGTGCGCCAGGCGCTGGGCCTGAGCTTCGACTTCGATGCCAGCAACCGCTACGGCACCTTCAAACCCGCCGACAGCGTGTTCAACAACTCCGACTTCGCTGCGCAGGGCCTGCCTTCGGCCGGCGAACTGGCGCTGTTGGAGCCGTTTCGCAGAGACTTGCCGGCCGAGGTGTTCGGCCCGCCCTACAGGCAGCCACGCAGCTTCAACGACCCGCTGAAAATGCGCGCCAATTTGCTCAAGGCGCGCGAACTGTTGGCCGCAGCGGGTTGGAAGCTGGCGCCAGACGGCAAGTTGCGCAACGCCAACGGCGAGGCCTTCGAGTTCGAATACCTGAGCCCGAGTGAAAGCGGGCAGCGTGAATCCGAATGGGCGCTGGCGCTTAAAAAGCTGGGCATCACCCTCACTGTGCGCCGCGTCGATTACGCGCTGTTCAGCCGCCGCCTGGAGGAGTACGACTTCGACACGACCACCATCGTGGAAGGCCACTTCCCGATTCCGCCGGTGCAAGACTACTTTCGCATCTACAGTTCCAAATCAGCCGAAGACAAGGGCAACGACAACTACCGCGGCGTGAAGAGCCCGGCGGTGGATCACATCCTGAACGCCATGGCCGCGGCGCGCACGCTGGAAGCGCTGCGCGACGCCTGCCGCGCGCTCGACCGCGTGGTGATGTGGAACCACTGGCAGGTGCCGCAGCTCTTTTCGGCCACGCTCCAGGTGAGCCACTGGAACAAGTTCGGCCAGCCGGCGCGCACGCCCAAGTACTACCAGATCGATACGGGGCAAGATGTGGACACCCAAATTCCTTGGCCGCTGATCACCTGGTGGATCAAATGAATCGTTAACTGCCATGTGGGCCTATCTCCTCAAACGCATCCTGCTCATGGTGCCCACGCTGCTGGGGGCGCTGAGCATCACCTTCGTGGTGATCCAGTTCGTTCCCGGCGGGCCGGTGGAACAGATGATGAGCGAAGCGCGCATGCGTGGCGGCGGTGGCGAAGGCGCCTACCGCGCCAGCGGCGACAGCAACGCCAAGCAGATTGCCGAGCTGAAGAAGCTGTACGGCTTCGACAAGCCCGCGCATGTGCGCTACTTCGAGATGCTGCGCAACTTTGCCAGCTTCGAGCTGGGCAACAGCTTTTTGCGCAACAAGCCGGTGTGGCAACTGATCAAGGAAAAGCTGCCCGTGTCCATCAGCTTGGGGCTGTGGACCTTCTTCCTCACCTACCTGATATCGCTGCCGCTGGGCGTGGCCAAGGCGGTGCGCGAAGGCTCGCGCTTCGATGCCGCGACCTCGCTCATCGTGCTGGCCGGTTACGCCATTCCGGGCTTCGTGCTCGGCGTGCTGTTGATCGTGATGTTTGCCGGCGGCAACTTCCTGGAGTGGTTCCCGCTGCGCGGCCTGACGTCTGACAACTGGGCCGAACTCTCGGCCTGGGGCAAGCTGAAAGACTACCTCTGGCACCTAGCGCTGCCGCTGACTTGCATGGTGATCGGCAGCTTTGCCGTGACCACCATGCTGACCAAGAACACTTTCGTTGAAGAGATGCGCAAGCAGTATGTGTTGGTAGCGCGTGCCAAGGGTTTGTCGCAGCGGCGCGTGCTGTACAAGCACATCTTCCGCAATGCGCTGATCCCGCTGATCACCGGGTTTCCGGCGGCCTTCATCGGCGCGTTCTTCGCCGGCTCGGTGCTGATCGAAACCCTGTTCTCGCTCGACGGCCTGGGCCTGCTGAGCTATGAGTCGGTGGTGCGGCGCGACTACCCGGTGGTGCTGGGCTCGCTGTACTTGTTCACCCTGATCGGCTTGGTGACCAAACTGATTGCTGACCTGCTGTACGTGCTGGCCGACAAGCGGGTGCAGTTCGAGGCGGTGGCGAAGTGAAGGGGGCTCGCGTCTCGCTGTCGCCGAATGAACGAGCCTGGCTGCGCTTCAAACGCAACCGCATCGGCTATGTCTCGCTCTGGGTTTTTCTGGTGATGCTGGTCATCTCAACCGTTGCAGAGTTGATCAGCAACGATCGCCCGCTGCTGGCGCGCTACAACGGCGAGCTGTATTTCCCGTTGTTCAGCAACCCGCCCGAAACCACCTTTGGCGGTGATTTTGAAAGCCCCACCGACTGGAAAGACCCGCTCATCGCCACGCAGTTTGCCAAGCCGGGGAACTGGCGCTTTCACACCTTCAACCAGCACTCGGCCACCTCGATCCTGGCCTTCGCCAAGGAGCCCAGCCCCACGGCGCCGAATGCATTGAATGCGCTGGGCACCGACGGCCTGGGCCAGGACATGGCCGCACGGTTGCTTTACGGCTTTCGCGTCAGCATCTGGTTCGCCGTTGCGCTGACGCTGGTGGGCACGGTGATCGGCATCCTGACCGGTGCTGTCCAAGGCTATTTCGGTGGCCGCATCGACCTGGTTTCTCAGCGCCTGATGGAAATCTGGGGCGCGGTGCCCGAGCTCTTCTTGCTCATCATCTTCGCCTCGATCTTCAACCCCTCGCTGTGGTTGCTGTTGATCTTGCTGTCGCTGTGGGGCTGGATGGGCTTGAGCGACTATGTGCGCGCCGAGTTCCTGCGCAACCGCAACCTTGAATTCGTCAAGGCGGCGCGCGCGCTGGGCCTGGGCAATGCGCAAATCATGTGGCGCCATGTGCTGCCGAATTCGCTCACACCGGTGATCACCTTCCTGCCCTTTCGCATGGGCAGCGCCATCATTGCCTTGACCGCGCTCGACTTCCTGGGCCTGGGCGTGCCGGCCTCGGTGGCGTCGCTGGGTGACCTGCTGCGCCAGGGCAAGAACAACCTCGATGCGTGGTGGATCATCGTGCCCACCTTCTTGCTGCTGGTGGTGACGATGCTGCTGCTCACGTTCATCGGCGACGCGCTGCGCGATGCGTTCGACACGCGCAAATCCTGAGCCCCGAGCATGAGCGCGACACCCTTGCTGGAGATTGACCACTTGAACGTGCGGTTTGGCGATTCAGTGGTCGTCAACAACGTGTCGTTCAACGTGGCTGCGGGTGAGAAGTTCGCGCTGGTGGGCGAGTCGGGTTCGGGCAAGTCGATCACAGCGCTTTCGGTGCTGCGCCTGGTGGATGCCGCCGCCACCACCGGCGCCATCCGCTTCGAAGGCGCCGACTTGCTGGCCAAGAGCGAACGCGAGATGCGGGCCTTGCGCGGGCGCGACATCGCCATGATCTTTCAGGAGCCGATGACGGCTTTGAACCCGCTGTACACGGTGGGCAACCAGGTCGGCGAGGTGCTCGAACTGCATGAAGGCCTGAGCAAGACCCAGGCGCGCGCGCGGGCCATCGAGCTGCTGGCGCGCACCGGCATTCCTGAGCCGGCCACCAGGGTTGATGCCTACTCGCACCAGCTCAGCGGCGGCCAGCGCCAGCGCGTCATGATCGCCATGGCCCTGGCCTGCCGGCCCAAGCTGCTGATCGCCGACGAGCCGACCACGGCGCTCGATGTCACGATCCAGGCGCAGATATTGGCCCTGCTCGATGAGCTGCAAGCCGAGATGGGCATGGCGCTGCTGTTCATCACGCACGACTTGAACCTGGTGCGCCGCTTCAGCCACCGCGTGGGCGTGATGGAGCGCGGCCATCTGGTTGAGGTCGTGCGTGATGAACAGCAGCGCCATGCCCATCTCGGCTTGCAGCTCGTCGAGCAAGGCCAATATTTGCGCCTGGATGGTCACATCCAGCGC
>JAYUHT010000329.1:0-12249 GCA_043766725.1 Burkholderiales bacterium
CGCCCAGCTCAGGCAAATCGGCCTCGGCCGCCAGCTTCTGCTTGAGCCCGTACTCCACCGCCTTCACGTCCTGGTTCGTGCGCTGCTCGATCGTCTTGATCGCCTGCGCATCGGCCACGCTGAACTGGCTGGCCCAGCCGCGCAAGCGCGCCGCGGCGCCGCGCCCCAACGGCTTGAACTCGGCCAAGCCGGCCTGCGACAAGGCGATGAACCATTCCACTTCGACCCGCACGCGGCAACGCAACAGGCCAAACTCACTGAGCAAGGGCCGCAGGGCAGCCAGCTTGGCGGCGTAGCGGCCGTCCAGCGGCGACAAGGCCAGGAGAGGGGAATCGGTCATGCAGGCGCGGCGCACTCAGAGCGCACTCAGGGGAAGCAAAGCAGGGAATTTTAGGCGGCGAGTGTCAAGCCGCCTCTTCGCCTGGGGCTTGGGCCCGCGGCACCCCCACGTTCGCCTGGGCTGTGGCGCGAAAGTGCCTCGATAGAATGGATCGAACCCCTGCACTCGTCGACACTGCTCAAACAATGAAACTCATCGGCGCCCTCACCAGCCCCTATGTGCGCAAAGTGCGCGTCGTCATGGCCGAAAAGAAGCTCGACTTCCAGCTCGTGCTGGAAGACGTGTGGAGCAGCGACGCGATCCTGCAGAACAACCCGCTGGGCAAGGTGCCGTGCCTGATCATGGAAGGCGGCGAAGTGGTGTTCGATTCGCGCGTGATCGTCGACTACCTCGACACGCTGTCGCCGGTGGGCAAACTCATTCCGGCCAGTGGGCGCGAGCGCGTCGAAGTCAAGACCTGGGAGGCGCTGGCCGACGGCACCCTCGATGCCCTGATCCTGGCGCGCCTGGAGCAAACCTGGGCCGGGCGCACTGCGGCGCAACGGTCGCAACCCTGGGTCGACCGGCAGATGACGAAGGTCGATGCCAGCCTGCAAGCCATGAGCCAGGGCCTGAGCGAAAAGACCTGGTGCATGGGCCACCACATCACCCTGGCCGACATTGCCGTGGGCTGCGCCCTGGGTTACCTCGACTTTCGCTTTGCCAGCTTGAACTGGCGCGAGCGCCACCCCAATTTGGCCCGCCTGCACGAGCGCTTGAACGCCCGGCCGGGCTTTGCCGAAACGGCGCCGCCCAGCGCCTAGAGGCCGGCCCTCAGGCGGCCAGCGACAAGGCACTGCTGCTGGCCGCCCAACGCAGCTTGGCGTGGATGGCGCGCACGCGCTGCGCCAGGCCCGATGGCCGCAGCGCTTGCGCCTGCGCAATCGCGTCCAGGCGCTCGCCCTGGGCGAGCAGCAGCAGCAGGTCGCGCTCGGCGCGGCTCAGGTTCAAGGGGCTGCGCATTTCGTCAAACCCGGTGGCCGGGCCACCACGCGGGTGAAAGTGATCCAGCACGCGTCGCGCCATGGCCTGCGACAGGCTGGCCCCGCCTTGCAGCACCTGCGCGCTGGCCTGCGCCAAGGTGGCCTGGGCATCGGGCGTCCAGCAACTGTCGGCGCCGGCGCACAGCAAATCCCACAAGACCTGCGGGCGCACTTCGCTGCGCGCATCGATCAAGATGTTCAGCTTCTCACCGGCCTCGCGCAACTCACGCACCAGCGTCAGTGCGCTGCCTTGGGCAGACTGCGGCTCGCAGATCAACAGATTGGGGCGGCGGCTGAGCACCATGTCACGCGCCGCATCCGCGGTCTGTGCCAGGCCCACCACGGCCAGGCCGCTGGCCACGGCCAGGTCATGCAGGCGTTCCAGGTCGGCGCGGCGGCGGCAAAGCAAGACGGTGTCGTTCATGGCTGGGCAGGGGGCTTGATCGATGGCTCATTGTGTGAAGCGCGGCGGCGGCCTGCCCACCCCGCGCCTCGGGGCCGGCCGGCATCACCGCGTGATGCGTGTCACGCCGAAGCGGTGTGGCTCAGGCGGGCACAGCCTGTGCCGTGCGCAAGTCATGCCTGGCACTTGGCGCCGCACCTGCCGGCGCTGCCAAGGGCGCAAAACTGTCGGCCCGGGCCAGCGGCCAGTAAGTGCTGTACACGGCGTGCGGCCAGGGCAGGCTGCCTTGCGCTGCGCCGAGCAAGGCACCGGCTTGCACGAACGGCAGCAAGTTGGACAGCAGCCGCACATCATGGTCAGCGGCGCGGCGCACGATGTGCGCGGCACTCAGTTGCCCCGGGTGTTCCAGCCCCGCGGCCTGCACCAGTTCCTTCAGCGCTTGCAGCGTGTTGAGGTGGAAGCGGTACACGCGCTCGGCCTTGTCGGGCACGATCAGCGCGCGCTGGCGCAACGGGTCTTGCGTCGTCACGCCGGTGGGGCAGGCACCGGTGTGGCAGTGCTGGGCCTGTATGCAGCCCAGCGCAAACATGAAGCCGCGTGCGGCATTGCACCAGTCGGCGCCCAGCGCCAACGCACGGGCCACGTCAAAGGCACTCGTCACCTTGCCGGCGCAGCCGATGCGGATGCGGCTGCGCAGGTTCAACCCCACCAGCGTGTTGTGCACCAGCAGCAGGCCTTCTTGCAGCGGCGCGCCGACATGGTCGGTGAATTCAAGCGGCGCCGCGCCGGTGCCGCCTTCGCCGCCATCGACCACGATGAAGTCGGGCGTGATGCCGCTCTCTAACATGGCTTTGCACAGGGCAAACCACTCCCACGGGTGGCCGATGCACAGCTTGAAGCCCACCGGTTTGCCACGCGACAGCTCGCGCAGCCGCTGAATGAAGTGCATCAACTCCAGCGGCGTGTTGAAGGCACTGTGGCGCGCTGGGCTGATGCAGTCCACCCCCACCGGTACGCCGCGCGCGCTGGCGATCTCAATCGTTACCTTTGGCCCGGGCAGCACGCCGCCATGGCCGGGCTTGGCCCCCTGGCTGAGCTTGATCTCGATCATCTTCACCTGCGGCTCGCCGGCCGCGGCGGCAAAGCGTTCGGCGTTGAAGCTGCCGTCGCCATTGCGGCAACCGAAGTAGCCCGAGCCGATCTCCCAGATCAAGTCGCCGCCATGCACGCGGTGGTGCTGGCTGATCGAACCTTCACCGGTGTCGTGCGCAAAGTTGCCGCGAGCCGCGCCGGCGTTCAGCGCCAGCACGGCGTTGGCGCTGAGCGCCCCAAAACTCATGGCGGAAATGTTGAAGATGCTGGCCGAATACGGCTGCGCGCAGTCGGGCCCGATCGCGACGCGAAAGTCATGGCTGGCCAGCTGCGTGGGCGCCATGGAGTGGTTGATCCACTCATAGCCCTGGGCATGCACATCGAGCTGCGTGCCGAAGGGCCGCTTATCCGGCGCACCCTTGGCACGCTGGTAGATGAGTGATCGCTGCTGGCGCGAGAAAGGCGCGGCCTCGTTGTCGCTTTCCAGAAAGTACTGGCGCAACTCGGGGCGGATGAATTCGAGCAAATAGCGGACGTGGCCGATCACCGGGTAGTTGCGCAGCACCGAATGCTTGCTTTGCAAGGTGTCGCGCAGGCCCAGGCCGGCCAGCGCTGCAAAGGCGGCGAACGGCGCAACGCCCACATCGGCCCAGCGCCACAGTGCCGCGCTCACCAACGCGCCCAGGCCGCACAGCAGCCACACGCTGTAGCGCAGCGGAAAGTATGGGTTGAGCTTGTTCAGCCAGGCTTGCATCGGCAGTCTCCTTCCAGCCCATGCCGCATGGCGCGGCCGCGGGCGGGTCGTTTGATTGTGTTGGGCGGCGTGGCCTGCCCGTCGTGGCAAACGGGCCGGCAATGCAGCCCAGTTCAAAGCCTCCACCCTTAAACTGCCTGCCCATTCATGGAACTTTGCGCGCATGCAGGGCCAGCTCTTCAGTCAGGACTTCCTGCTTCACGGCATCCGTGAAACGGCCCCGTACCAGGCGTTTGACGCGGCGGCCTTCGCCGCTTTCGAGTCCGGTTTGCGTGAGGTGTTCGCAGGCCTGGGCGCGGCGTCAACGCTGAACGAGGCGCAGACCGAGCAGCTCGTCATCGAGCCCATGCTGCGCCTGCTGGGCTGGGCTGGTGACTACCTGCCGCAAGTCAACCTGTCGGGCAAACGCCGCGAAGACGTGCCCGACATCCTGCTCTTCGCCGATGCCGCTGCCCATGCCCGCGCCGTGGCCGAAGCGCGCGACGAGCGGCGCTATCGCCACGGCCTGGCCTTGCTCGAAGCCAAGCGCTGGCAGCGCGCGCTCGACCGCGGCGACCCGGCCGAGCCGCAAGACCCCAGCGCGCCCAGCTCGCAGATGCTGCGCTACCTCAGCCGTGCCGAACTGGCCAGCGAGCGTGCCGTGAAGTGGGGCGTGCTCACCAACGGCAGCACCTGGCGGCTGTACTGGCAAGACGCGCGCTCGCGCGCCGAAGAGTTCTTCGAGCTTGACGTGGCCGCCTTGCTCGGCGTACCCGGCGTTCAGGCTGATCTGGATGGTTATGAGGCCGGGCATGGCCTGAAGTTGTTGTTCCTGCTCTTCGCCCGCCAGGCCTTCCTGCCGCAGGAATGGGACGCGCCGGCGCGCAGCTTCCATGCCTATGCCCGCAACGAGGCGCGCAGCTACGAAGAACGGGTTTCGCAAGACCTCGGCGCGCGCGTCTTCAACGACATCTTCCCGGCCCTGGCCCAGGCCCTGGCCGCAGGCGACCTGCAAGCCGCCAGGGAGCCGGTCGGCTACGGCCAGTTCACGCGCCAGCGCTACACCGCGGCGTATCTCGATGACGTGCGCGAAGCTGCCCTCGTCCTGTTGTACCGGCTGTTATTCCTGTTCTACGCCGAAGACCGCCGCCTGCTGCCGGTGGGCGACGCGCGCTACGCCGCCTACAGCGTGAAGCGCCTGCGCGAGCGCGTGCGCGACGACATCGACGCCGGGCGGCCGCTTTCCAGCCTGCTCGACAACATCTGGCGCGACTTGAAGGGCGCCTTCCTGCTGATCGACGTGGGCGACGACGCCGTGGGCATGCCGGCCTACAACGGCGGCCTGTTCGACCGCGCCCGCGCCCCGCTGCTTGAACGCAGCCGCGTGCCCGACAAGGTGATGGCGCCGATCATCGATGCTCTTTCGCGCCGCACCGAAGAGGTGTTGCACGGCTGGATCAACTACCGCGACTTGTCGGTCTCGCACCTGGGCGGCATCTACGAACGCCTGCTCGAATACAGCCTGGTGCACGAGGTTCAGGCCGCAGACGATTACCGCGACAAGCCTGAAATCAACCGCATCGTGGCCCGCCCGGCCAGCTTTGCGCGCAAGGTTTCGGGCAGCTACTACACGCACGACGACTTGGTGCGCCTGGTGCTGCGCGAATCGGTGGGCCGGCTGGCGGGCGAGCGCGCAGCGGTGTTTGACAAGCTCATTCAAAGCTGGCGCAAGAAGCATGCCCTGAACCCTAACGATTGGGATAAGCTGGATGCGGCCGACCCGGCTTGCGCCCTGCTCGAACTGAAGATTTGCGACCCGGCCATGGGCAGCGGCCACTTCCTGGTGGCGCTGGTAGACGATCTGGCTGACCGCGTGCTGGAAGCCCTCACCACCGCCCAAGGCCTGGTCGCCGCCCAGCCTTGGTCTGCTCACCTGGTGGAGCAGGGCCGGCCCTGGGTGAGCCCGCTGCTGGCGCGCCTGGCCCACATCCGCGCTGAGATCAAGGCCCAGGCGCGCAGCCATGGCTGGGCCGTGACCGACGCGCAGCTCGACGACCGCCACATCGTGCGCCGCATGGTGTTGAAGAAATGCCTGTTCGGTGTCGACAAGAACCCGATGGCGGTGGAACTGGCCAAGACCGCGCTGTGGCTGCACACCTTCACGGTCGGTGCGCCGCTGAGCTTTCTCGACCACCACCTCAAGCTCGGCGATTCGCTGCACGGCGAACGCCTGGCCGACGTGCGCCAAGGCCTGCAAGCGCTGGGCATGATCTTCCAGCAAGGCGAGCTGGCGCGGCTGGACGTGGCCGCGCGCAGCCTGCAAGCGGTGGCCGACCAGACCGACGTTGACCTGGCCGAGGTGCAACGTTCCAAACAACTGGCTGCACAGGCCGAAGCGGAAGTGGCACCGCTGCATGCCTTGCTCGATTTCTGGCGCGCGCTGCGCTGGCTGCTGCCGGGCTGGCCGCCGGAAAGGCCCGCGCGCATGAGCAAGCTCGGCAGCGAGGCCCAGCGCACGGCCCTGGCCGAGGTGTTTTCACCGCAGCGCAACCTGGTGGCCACCTTGCATGCCGGCAAGTTGGACGGCGCCGGCGCCGGTGTTGAAGAGGCCAATGCCTTGCTGGCCGAGGTACGCGCACTGGCCCGGCGCGAATGCTTCTTTCACTGGTGGACGACCTTCCCCACCGTGTTCGATGCCGATGGCCGCGGCGGCTTCGATGCCGTGATCGGCAACCCGCCATGGGACCGCATCAAGTTGCAGGAAGTGGAATGGTTTGCCGAACGCGAGCCGAAGATTGCCGAGCAGGCCCGCGCCGCCGACCGCAAGGCCCTGATCACCGAGCTGCAAAGCAAGAAGGCCCCGCTGGCGGCTGACTATGCGCAGGCCGTTGAACGCGCCGAGGCCAATTCGCGCGTGCTGGCCAAGGCCGGCGACTACCCCCTGCTGGGCGGTGGCGACGTGAACCTGTACAGCCTGTTTGTTGAACGCGCGCAAGGCCTGGTTCACCCGCAAGGCCTGGTGGCCCTGCTCACGCCCAGCGGCATTGCCGCCGACAAGGGCGCGGCCGAGTTCTTCAAAAGCATTGCCACCACGGGGCGGCTGGGGGCCTTGTATGACTTCGAGAACCGGCGCGTGTTCTTCGCCGACGTGGATTCGCGGTTCAAGTTCTGCACCCTGGTCTTTGGCGGCGAGCAACGCCGCTTCGCGACCACGCAGTGTGCGTTCTTCCTGCACGCTTTGGCCGAGCTGGACGACCCAGCACGCAGCTTGCAGTTGAGCGCGGCGGACTTCGCCCTCGTCAACCCCAACACCGGCGCGGCGCCAATCTTTCGCAGCCGCCGCGACGCCGACATCACCATGCGCATGTACCGCGAGCACCCGGTGCTGGTGCGGCATGGGCAAGCGGATGGGAAGGCCTGGCCGGTGCGTTACCAGCGAATGTTCGACATGACCAACGACTCCGGGCTCTTTATGTCGGGCCAGGCGTTGCAGGAGCGAGGCTTCACGCCAAGCAAACTTGGCCGATGGGCCAAGGGGCACACCGAGGCCGTTCCGCTATACGAGGGCAAGATGGTTCAGATGTTTGACCATCGAGCGGCAGATGTGGTCGTCAACAAGAGCAACCTCAAGCGCGCGGCACAACAAGAAGCGTTGGTAGTGATTGAAAAGGCGTCACCCACACGCTTACCGAAACCGCAGTATTGGGTCGTTCGCGATGAGGTGGAAAAAACATGGCGCGGTAGCTGGTGCTTTGCCTACAAGTCCGTGACCGCGCCGAGCAATATGCGCACCATGATTGGCGCGATATTGCCCACCTGCGGTATCGGCAACAGCATGGCTGCACTGCTTCCCGAATCAAACGCACAAGACCGCCATGTTCACTGGATTCCGTTGTTGGCCGCGAACCTCAACTCGTTCGCTTTCGACTTCGCTTTGCGTCAAAAGGTGCAAGGGCAAAACCTCAACTGGTTCATCGTTGAACAAGCAACGGTCATTGCCCCCGAGCGCTTCAACCAACCCCTGCCCAAACATTTCGCTCAACAGGCGCGCACGGCCGGCCTGATGAACGGACACCATGCCGCACCCAGCGTGGCCGATTTCGTCATTCCCCAGGTGCTGGCCCTGAGCTACACGGCGCACGACCTGGCGCCCTTTGCCCAAGACCTGGGCTATGTGGATGCCGCCGGCCAGGTGCTGCCGCCGTTCACCTGGAACGAAGAAGAACGCCGCGCCCGCCTGGCCGCGCTCGACGGCCTGTTCATGCACTTGTATGGCCTGAACGAAGACGACGCGGCCTACATCCTGGGCACCTTCCCCATCGTGCGCGAGCAGGACACGAAGGCCTTCGGCCACTTCCGCACCCAGGCCGATGTGCTGGCCTGGCTGCGCGTGGCCCAAGGTAATTCTCTGCAAGACCTGGTCGGCGATCTTCCGCCAGAGAACCTATAATTTTTATAGCTTCATCGTGCCATCCGTGCTACAACTTTCACTGCCGCAGTTGCAGCAACTGGTTAGGAAGCAGGCAGAAAACACCTTGCAAGTGGTGTTCACGCGGCACGCCGAATTGCGCATGAAGGAACGTCACATCTTCCGCCCAGAAGTCCTCGAGGTGCTGCGCAAGGGCCGGCTGTTACGGCCCGCTGAGCCCAACCCGATGCGGGGCACATTGGAGTGCCGCATGGAACGCTTCGTCGCTGGCCGTAACCCTTGGCGTGGTGGTGGCGCTGAGTGACGAGACACCCCACATGGTGGTCGTGACGGCCTTGATCGTTGGAGCTTGATGATGCTGAAGTTTGACGATGGCGGGCTGCGCAATGTCTGGCTAGCCAACGGCTACCAAGTCGTGAGCACGGCCTATGGCAAGGGCTATGCGTATCACGACCTTGACGGCCTGGTGCATGCGATCTGCAAGGCCTTGACGCGCAAGGCCGGGCGGCTGACGGGGCCTGAGTTTCGCTACCTGCGCTCGCACCTGAGCCTGTCGCAAGCATCGCTGGGCAAGCTGCTGAGCGTGAGCGGCCAAAGCGTTGCGGGTTGGGAAAAACGCGGGCGCATCCCAGTGCTTGCCGACAAGCATTTGCGCTTGCTGTGGGCCGAGAAACACAGCGGCAACGAGCCTATCAGGCGCACCATGGAACGCCTGAATGTCATCGAACGCCTGGTCAACCAGAAGATCGTGGCCATCGAGTCAAAAGGCGGCGGCTGGGTTGCCGACGCTGAAGAAGCCACCACCTGATGCCGCGGCCTGCGTCGCTATACTGCCGCCCCTCAAGCGCCGATTTGTCCCCGATTGCGGGCGCTCTAGAAATGCCGCTAAACAGCCTGCACCCGGTGTCTGCCTGTGAAGCGCAACACCGGGTTTTTCATTCCAGGCAACCATGGCATCGGTCGGCAACGTCACTCCTCAAAGCATGCACTTCAGCGCGCCGCTGCCGCTGAAGAGCGGGGCCGAGCTGCGCGACTACACGTTGGTCTATGAAACCTATGGCACGCTGAACGCCGCGCGCAGCAACGCGGTGCTGGTGTGCCACGCCCTGAACGCCAGCCACCATGTGGCCGGCACGTACGCCGGGCAGGACAAAAGCGAAGGCTGGTGGGACAACCTCATCGGCCCGGGCAAGCCGCTGGACACAGATGTTTTCTTCGTCATCGGCGTCAACAACCCGGGCTCCTGCTTCGGCTCCACCGGGCCGACCAGCGCCCACCCCGCCACCGGCCAGCCCTACGGCGCTGACTTTCCGGTGGTGACGGTGGAAGACTGGGTCGATGCGCAGGCCCGGCTGATTGAATCGTTAGGCATCGAGCAGCTCGCTGCCGTCTTGGGCGGCAGCCTGGGCGGCATGCAGGCGCTGGCCTGGACGCTGCGCTTCCCGCAGCGCCTGCGGCATTGCATCGCGGTGGCCACGGCGCCCAACCTTTCAGCGCAAAACCTGGCCTTCAACGAAGTGGCGCGCCGCGCCATCATCGGCGACCCGCAGTTCCATGGCGGCCACTACGGCCAGCACGGCGTGATCCCGCGTCAGGGCCTGCGCGTGGCGCGCATGATCGGCCACATCACCTATCTTTCAGACGACTCCATGGAAGAGAAGTTCGGCCGCGAGATGCGCCACGCCGAGCTGAACTACAGCACGCAACAGGTCGACTTCCAGATCGAAAGCTACCTGCGCCACCAGGGTGAGAAGTTCAGCGACTACTTCGACGCCAACACCTACTTGCTCATCACCCGCGCGCTCGACTACTTCGACCCCGCGCTCAGCCATGGCGGCAGCCTCGCGGCGGCCTTCGCGCCAGCGCGCAACAACCGCTTCTTGCTGGTGAGCTTCAGCACCGACTGGCGCTTTGCGCCGGCGCGCTCACGCGAGTTGCTCAAGGCGCTGGTGGATCAGCAGATCGACGTGAGCTACGCCGAGATCGACGCCCCGCACGGCCACGACGCTTTCTTGCTCGACGACCCGCGCTACCACGGTGTGCTGCGAGCTTACTTCGAGCGCATTGCCGCTGAGACAGCAAGCGGGCCGAGCGCCGGGCCGCCCCAAGCCGGCCCGCACCCCCTCGGGGGGTCGCGCGGCGTACCCGACGCGCGGGGGGCACCATGAGCGACAAGAGCGATCTTGAGGCGATAGCGGCCCTGGTACCACAAGGCGCGCGCGTGCTCGACCTGGGCTGCGGCAGCGGCGAGCTGCTGGCCCACTTGCAGCAAACACGCGGCTGCACCGGCTACGGCGTGGAGATCGACGACACGAACCTGTTGCAGTGCGTGCAGCGCGGCGTGAACGCGGTGCAGCTCAACCTGGAAGACGGCCTGGCGCTGTTTGAAGACAAGAGCTTTGATGTGGTGCTGCAACTCGACACCTTGCAGCACCTGAAGAACACCGAACGCATGCTGCAGGAAACGGCGCGCGTGGGCCGCATCGGCATCGTCAGCTTCCCGAATTTCGCGCACTGGGCGAACCGGCTCAGCGTCGTGCGCGGCCGCATGCCGGTGACGAAGGCGCTGCCCTACGAGTGGTACGACACGCCGAACATCCGCGTCAGCACCTACGCCGATTTCGAGGTGCTGGCGCGCCGCTGCGGGCTGCGCATCCTCGATGCGTTCGGCATCCAGCACGGCCGGTGCGTTCGACTGTGGCCGAACCTGCGCGCCAGCGTCGCGGTGTTCAAGTTCGAGCGCGGCTGAAACGAGTTCGGCGCAGTTCGCGCGCCGTCAGCTGAAAACCCCGCGTGTCGCTAGACTGATTCTTTTCGGGTGGGCGCCGTCTGCCTCGAACACACCGGCCTGCCGCACCGCGCGCGGGCATCCACTGGACTGGCATGCCGATGCAGACCGAAATTTTCCGCGTCCGCGCCACAGCGCTGCTGGCGCGGGCCGGGTTGATTCTTTGTTTGATTGCGCTGGCAGCCTGCGGCGCCAAGTCTGGCGACGGGGCGCCTGCGCCGGCCGCCAGCGCCCCGCCGCCCGCAGTCGGTGTGATCACGGTGGTGCCCCGTTCGGTGGACCTGGCGACCGAGCTTCCGGGCCGGCTCGAAGCGACCCGCATCGCCCAGGTGCGCGCTCGCGCGGCAGGCATCGTGCTGCGGCGCGCGTTCCGCGAAGGCAGCGACGTCAAGGCCGGTCAACTGCTGTTTCAAATCGATGCGGCACCGTACCGCGCGCTGCTGCAAAGCGCGCAGGCCGTGCAGGCCCGCGCCGAGGCCAACCGCGAACAAGCGCAGGCACAGGCCGCGCGCTACAAACCGCTGCTCGACGCCAACGCGATCAGCCAGCAGGACTACGTCAACGCGGTCGCGTCTTTCAAGCAGGCCGATGCCGATGTGGCCGCGGCACGCGCGTCGGTCACCACCGCGCAGATCAACCTCGGTTATGCGTCGGTGACAGCCCCGATCTCCGGGCGCATCGGCCGCGCACTCGTCACCGAAGGCGCATTGGTCGGCCAGGGCGATGCGACCCAGCTCGCGGTGGTGCAACAAATCGACCCGATGTACGTGAACTTCACCCAATCGACCACCGAAGTGCTGCGGCTGCGCAAGGCGATCGACGCAGGCAAACTGCAGCGCAGCGGCGCGGTTGATGCGGCCACCGTTCAGGTGGTGCTGGAGGACGGCAGTGTCTACGCCGCGCCGGGCAAGCTGCTGTTCTCCGACCTGACGGTGGATGCCACCTCGGGCCAGATCACCCTGCGCGCGGAGGTGCCGAACCCCTCTGGCCTGCTGCTGCCCGGCACCTATGTGCGGGTGCGGATCCAGCAAGCGCAAGCCGACGGCGCAGCGCTGTTGCCGCAGCAGGCGGTGACGCGGTCACCGCAGGGCGACAGCGTGCGGGTGGTGGCCGCTGACGGCAAATTCGCGCCGCGCCCGGTGAAAATCGGCGGCGCGCAAGGTGGCCAGTGGGTGGTGCTTGACGGGCTCAAGGCGGGCGATCAGGTGATGGTCGACGGCTTCCAGAAGCTGCGCGGCGTGACGGTGGTGAGGCCGGTGCCGTGGCAGCCTGCGGCGTCGGCCACGGCAGGCGCGCTGGCCGCAGCGCCAGCGTCTGCTGCGTCATCGGCCACGCCTGCGAACTGAGGGCTGCGCCATGGCCCAGTTCTTCATCAGCCGGCCCGTCTTCGCGTGGGTCATCGCGCTGTTCATCCTGCTGATTGGCGGCGTCGCGATCACGCA
>JAYUHT010000330.1:0-4661 GCA_043766725.1 Burkholderiales bacterium
CAGCGCCGCCGCATAGAGCCCTTCCTTGCTGGCGAAGTGGTAGTACAGCATGCGCTTGCTGGTGCGCGTGCGCTGGGCGATGGCATCCACCCGCGCACCATGCAGGCCGTGCTGCGCAAACTCCGCCATCGCGGAATTGAGGATGTCCTGGACGACCGGATCCATGCCGCGCCCGTTCAAGCCGCCTGGTCGGTGCTGCGGCCCACCGGCTCGCCGGCCAGCACGGCACGCAGGTCGCTGCACAAGGCTTCGGCCGCCGCTTCGCTGGCGGGCGAGATGGCGGTGTAGCTGAAGAAGCCATGGTTCAAGCTGGCGAATTCGCGCAGCAGCAGCGGCACGGCGGCGGCGCGCAGGGCTTTGGCGTAGGCCAGGTTGTCTTTGTAGAGAAAGTCATACACGCCCACGCCGATGATGGCCGGCGCCACGCCCGCCAAGGTGGCGCTGAGCAGCGGCGAGACACGCGGGTCACGCGCCTTCTCAGCGCCGTTCGCACCCAGGTACTTGTCGCGCACCAACGGGTCGTTCATGCCGGTCAGGTCGGTCGCGGGGTAAAGCAGGAACTGCGCGGCCAATGCGATGCCGGCGTCGCGGCACAGCACGGCCACCACGGCCGCCAGGTTGCCGCCGGCGCTGTCGCCGCCCACCGCGAGCGGCCGGCCTGTGCCGCCAAACTGCGCCAGCTTGGCATGCACCCAGCGCATGGCTGCCCAGGCGTCATCCACGCCCGCCGGGAACGGGTCTTCAGGCGCCAGGCGGTAACCCACGGTCACCACCACGGCGCCGGTGGCGTTGGCAATGCGGATGCAGTGCGCCTCGTGCGAATCGATGTCGCCCACCACCCAGCCACCGCCGTGGTAGTAGACCAAGGTGGCGCTGGCCGGGCCTGCATGCGGCCACACCACGCGCGCCGGCACGTCGCCGGCGGCGCTGGGAATGGTGAGGGGTTCGATGCGGCCCGTGGGCAGCTTGGGCTTGGGGTAAAGCAGCGAGCGGATGTTGCGTGCGCGCTCGCGGCATTCGGGGCCGCTGCCGCTGTACAGGCCGGGAATGCCGCTTTCCTTCCAGCGGCGCTCCATGTCGGCGATCGTGGGGTCGAGGCTCATGATGGTTTCCTTAACGATTGAAACGAGGCAAGGTTCATTTGGCCGGAACGACGTTGACCATGTCGATCACGATCGACTGCCCGGGCTTGGGCGCCCTCACCGCGTCGGTGGCGAAATAGACCACGTGGGTGGCGGCGATGGGTGCGAACCAGGCCAGTTCCACCACCTGCGCGTACACCTTCTTCCACGCCGGCTCAGCCTTGGCCAGCGGAATCTCCAGCGCCTCGTTGATCAGTTTGGTGAGCGTGGCGTCGCTGCTGCCGTACATGTTCAGGCTGCCCTTGGGGTCGAGCGTTTGAAAGCGCGCCAGGTTGGGCACGCCCGAATTGCTGTTGAACACCAGGGTGTCGATCTGCTTGGCATCGCGCGCCGCATTCAGCGCACCGAAGTTCTGCAATTCGGTGATCTTGGCGCCGATGCCGACCTTGCGGAACTGGCCCGCCAGCACCTGCGCCATGGTCGAACTCAGCGTGTTGTTCACATAGTGCAGCTTGATCTCCAGCCCCTTGGCGTGGCCAGCTTCAGCCAGCAGCGCCTTGGCCTTGGCCGGGTCGTAGGCATAGCGCGCTTCATTCGCGGCGTCATAGCCCATGAAGCCGCGGCCCTGCATTTGCAGCGTGGGGTCGGCAAAGTCGCCGAGCAAGGCTTTGGCGATGAGCTTGCGGTCGATCGCGTAATTGATGGCCTGGCGCACGCGCACGTCTTTCAGCGCCGGGTTCACCGTGCCGTCACGATCCATCATGATCAAACCCACCCACTGCACCGGGTCTGAAATGATGCGCATGTTCTTGGCCAGGTTGCCCGCATTGGCGTGGCCGGTGACGGGGTCGCTCACCAAGAACTTCACCTGCCCCGCCTTCATCGCCTGGATGGCCGAGTTCTGGTCTTCGAACACGATCATCTGCACCTTGTCCCACTTGATGCGGCTCTTGTCGTAGTAGTGCTCATTGGGCACGTAGCTGTAGACCTTGCCCGTCACGGTGTTGGCGGTGTCGAGCTTGTACGGGCCGGCGCCAAAGCTCTGCGTGCCCAGCGCGTCGGGGTTGGCCAGGCCCTTGGGGCTGATGATGTCGCCGGCCAGCCAATAGGCTTCGAACAGGTTGATCAAGGCCGGGTTACCGCTGGCCAGGCGGATGCGCACCTTGTTGCCATCAACCACATCAATCGCCGTCACGCCGGCCAGGTTCACCGAGAACGGACCCTTCTTGCTGCGGAAGTACTCGATGCTCTTCTTCACCGCGTCAGCCGTCACCGGCTCGCCGTCGCTGAACTTGGCACCGGCGCGGATGGTGAAGGTGGCTTCCTTGCTGTCGGCACTCATGGCCCACTGCGTGGCCAGTGCGGGCTCGAAGGTTCCGTCCGGGCGCAGGCGCACCAGCGGCTCGTAAGCCGGCATCAGGTGCGTGCCGGCGCGGCCGTTTCCGCTGAGGGCCGGGTCCATGGACAGCGGTGAGAACGGGTTGCCGATGGTCAACACCTTTGGGTCGGTGCTTTGCGCCATGGCGGGCTGCGCCAGCATCAAAGCCAGGCTGCCGGCCAGGGCGGCGCGGCGCGCGAATGAAAACGGTGTGCTCATGCAGGGCTCCTTGCAGTAGTGAGGTAGTGAAGTAGCGAGGTTGAATAACGGATGAGAACAGGCGTTGCCGGCGTCCGCACGCGCGGCACGCCAGGCTTCACGGCGTGCACGCTGCGCCACGGGGTGAGGCAGGGGCGAGGCCGCCAGCAGCGCACGCGTGTACGGGTGCTGCGGCTGTTCGTGCACCTGCGCGGCATCACCTTGTTCGACGATCTCGCCCTGGTACAGCACCACCGTGCGGTGCGACACATGCCGCACCACGGTGAGGTCGTGCGAGATGAACAGCAGGCTCAACTGCATGCTGCGTTGCAACTCGTTCAACAGGTTCAGCACCTGGGCCTGCACCGACAAATCCAACGCACTCACCGGCTCGTCGCACACCACCAGCCGCGGGCGGCCGATCACCGCGCGTGCAATGGCAATGCGCTGGCGCTGCCCGCCCGAGAAGGCACCGGGGTAGCGTGCCGCCGTGTCCACCGGCATGCCCACTTGCTGCAAGATGGCGGCAATGCGGTCGGCCACCTCGCCTGCGTTCTTGTTGCCCGCTGCAAGCAGCGGTTCGGCCAGGGTGTCGCCCACCGTGCGCGCCGGGTTGAGCGAGCCGTAAGGGTCTTGAAACACCACCTGGATATCGCGACCCAGCGCGCGGCGGCGCTGCCGGCTGGCCTGGGTGATGTCTTCGCCGTCGAAGACGACGCGCCCGGCCGTGGCCGGCGTCTGGCCGAGGATGACCTTGCCGATGGTGGTCTTGCCCGAGCCCGACTCGCCCACCAGGCCCAGGGTTTCACCGCGCGCAATGTGCAGGCTCACACCCTTGAGCGCCTGGAAGACCTTGCCGCGGCCCTGGGGGAAATCGACCCGCAGGGCTTGCACCGCCAGCAACGGCGCCGCGTGGGCAACGGGCGCCGTTGTCATGCCGGCGCCTGCGCCTGTTGTGCCGCCTGAAACAAAGTGTCCTCAACCGTTGGCAGCGGCTGCCCGGGCGGAGCGCTGTGCGGGTTGGCCTTGAGCAACGCGGCGGTGTAGGGGTGTTGCGGGCGCTCGAAGATGTCGAGCACGTTCGCGGTTTCCAGCACCTGGCCGTGGCGCAGCACCATGGCCCGGTCGCAGATGTCGGCCACCACGCCCCAGTCGTGGGTGACGAAGACCACCGCCATGCCGTTGCGGTGGCCCAGCTCGCGCATGAGTTCGAGGATCTCGGCCTGCACCGTCACGTCGAGCGCGGTGGTGGGCTCGTCGGCGAACAGCACTTGCGGCTGCGGCGCCAGCGCGCGCGCAATGCCCACGCGCTGCGCCATGCCGCCGGAGATCTGGTGCGGGTAGCGCCGCATCACCTCTTCAGGGTTCGGAATCTTCACCTGCTGCAAGAGTTCGATCGCCCGCTGCCGCGCCTGTGGTGCATTGAGCGCGCTGAGGCGGCGGATCACTTCGGTCAGGTGGTGGCCGATACTGAAGCAAGGGTCCAGCGCGGCCATGGGCTCTTGAAAGATCATGCCCAGGGTCTTGCCGCGCAGCGCACGCAAGGCGGCTTCGTCGCGCAGATCAACCTGCCGCCCGCCCAGCACCATGCAGCCGCCCGCCACCTGCGTGCCCGGCGGCAACAGGCCCATCAGCGCCAGGATGGTGAGCGTCTTGCCGCTGCCCGACTCGCCCACCAGACCCAAGGTTTCGGCAGGCATCAGATCGAAGTTCAGGTCACGCACCAGAACCCGTTCTTGTGCGCCCAGGCCGGTGGTGATGGTCACGCCGCGCGCGGCCAGCACGGCCCCGGCCGGTACGTTCAGCGCCGCGGTTGCCGCGCCGCCGGCAAACGTGATGGCCTGGCGTTTGGACGGCCGCGCCCAGGCCTCGACCGCGGTGTCGCGCAAGGCATCGCCCAGCAAGCCGAAGGCCAGGATGGTGAGCGCCACCACGCCGCCGCTGGGCACCAGCAGCCAGGGAAAGTCGTTCAAGCTGGCCGAGGCTTCGAAGATCATGCCGCC
>JAYUHT010000331.1:0-4659 GCA_043766725.1 Burkholderiales bacterium
CTGTACTACCACTTCGCCAGCAAGGAAGGGCTCTATGCGGCGGCGCTGGCGCATGCTTATGAGCGCGTGCGCAGCGCCCAGCCCATGCCGGCGCTGGCGCACCTGCCGGCCTTGCAGGCCTTGCGCGTGTATGTGGGCCATGTCTTCGACATGCATGTGGCGCACCCTCAATTTGTGCACATGGTGATGGGCGAAAACCTGTTGGGTGGGCGCTTCGTGCGCGCCACGCCGCCCATCCGCCAAGCCAATCTGCTGGGGCTGGAAGTGCTGCAGCACATCCTTGAACGCGGCCAGGCTGAAGGCACGGTCGACCCGGCCCTGCATCTCATCGACGTCTACACCAACACCGTGGCGCTGGCCTTTCACTTCGTCTCGAACCGGCCCACGTTCTCAGCCATCTTCGAGCAAGGCCTCGACCCCGAGCGCGTGCAGGCGGCGCGCCGCCTGGCGATCATCGACACCATCGAGCGGCAGGTCATGGCCCGCCCGCTGACCCCTGCGCCGCGCGGCGCGGTGCGGGCCAGGGCTGGCCTGGCGGCGCGTCAATGAATCTGCGCTACGGCAGCACAGCAACCAGAGGCACGACTTCCACGCGCGGCGCCAGCGCATAGCGGCGCCCGCCCGGGTACACGACATACAGCGCATCCAGCGCCAGGTCAGCCAGCGCAATGCGCATGGAAGGCGTGAGCACCGGCGCATCCGCGCGTTTGAATTCCACGCCGATGCGCCGGCCGTCTTTGAGCATCAGCAAATCGAGTTCAGCGCCGGCGTGGGTGGCCCAGAAATAGGCTTCATCGGGGCGGGCGACGCGCAGCACCTGGTCTAGCGCAAAGCCTTCCCATGAGGCGCCGCACTTGGGGTGACGCGCCAGGGCGGCGGGGTCGGCAATGCTGAGCAGTTCATGCAGCAGGCCGGCGTCGCGCAGGTAGATCTTGGGTGCCTTGACTTGGCGCTTGCCCAGGTTGGCAAACCAGGGCTGCAGCTGGCGCACCAGGTAGGCCTGGGTCAGCCAATCGAGGTAGCGGCGCACGGTGCTTTCATTCACGCCGAGCGAACGCGCCGGGTCGGCCGCGTTCCAGACCTGGCCGTGACAGTGCGCCAGCATGGCCCAGAAGCGGTGGATGGCCGGCGCGGGCACGTTCATGCCGAGTAGCGGCAGGTCACGCTCGACCACCGTGCGAATGAACTCGCGCCGCCAGGTGCGGCTGTCGGCCTGCGTGGCGGCGGTGAACGAGCGCGGAAAGCCGCCACGCCACCACAGCGCGGCGGCGGAGTCAGTACCGGTTTCGTCGAGCGTGAAGCCCGAGGTTTCAATCACCTCGATGCGCCCGGCCAGCGATTCGCTGCTTTGCCGCAGCAGGGCCGGCGAGGCGCTGCCCAGCAACAGAAAGCGCGCGGCGTTGGCCGGCCGGTCGATCAGCACGCGCAGCACCGTGAACAGCTCCGGCGCGTGCTGGATTTCGTCGATCACCACCAGGCCGCTCAGGCCTTGCAAGGCCAGCAGCGGCTGGGCCAGTTGGGCACGGGCCTGCGGGTCTTCCAGGTCGAACCAGTTGGCGCTGCCGGGTTCGAGCAGGCCGCGCGCGAGCGTGGTCTTGCCCACCTGGCGCGGGCCCACCAGCGCCACGGCCGGGCTGCGCACGAGCGCGGCGCGGATCGAAACTTGCAGATTTTGGCGTGGAAACATGATCTTTCGTATATTGAAAATCCCGCTTTGTATGCGGGAATTTCTATATACGTACCTGGCAGGCTTTGCCCCAAGCGGCGGTCAAGCCAGCGCCGCGCGCACCGCCTCGCCCAGCTCGATGACGGCCAGCGCGTAGTAGCTCGACCAGTTGTAGCGCGTCACCGCATAGAAGTTCACGGTGCCGGCCACGTGGCTGGGCGGCGCCTCGCCGTTGAACAGCTCCACCAGGGCCAGCGGGCCGTCGTGCCCGCGGCCGGCGTCGCTAAGCACGGCGCCCAGGTCGGCCATCTGCATGGCGCTGAAGGTGGGCTTGATGTCCGGGCCCAGCAGTTCTGCACGCTGCGCACCCGGTGGCGGAGGCAAAACATCGAAGTGCGTGGGCAGGTCGCGTTGCCAGCCGTGGTCGGCCAGGTAGCGCGCCACGCTGCCCACCACGTCGGCCGTGCTGCGGTCCAGGTCGATGTGGCCATCGCCGTCGAAATCCACCGCGAACTGGTTGATGCTGCCGGGCAGGAACTGCGGCAGGCCCATGGCGCCGGCGTACGAGCCCATGGGCTTGGTTGCCGCCACGCCCTCGCGGCTGCACCAGACCAGCAGTTCTTCGAGCTGGCCGCGGAAGAACACACTGCGGTCGCTGCGCCCGCTGGGGAAGTCGAAGCTCAAGGTGGCCAGGGCGTCGAGCACGCGGTAGTTGCCCATGACACGGCCGTAGAACGTCTCCACGCCGATGATGCCCACCACGATGTGCGGCGGCACGCCATAACTTTCCTGCGCACGCGACAGCCAGGCTTCGTTGGCGCGCCAGAAGGCCGCGCCGGCGTCGATGCGCCGCGGCTCGATGAAGCGCGCCCGGTACGCTGCCCAGTTCTTGGCCGTGGCCACGGCCGGGGGCATGATCAAGCGGCGCACGCTCTCCTGCGGCCGCGCCTGGGCAAGCTGGGTTTGGAGCCAGCGCAAAGGCAATTGGCGGCGCTCAGCCACCTCGGAGGCAAAGGCCATGATGTCTTCGCGCCGGCCGTAGGCGGGTTCAGCGGGTGGCGCTTTGCGCGCGGGCTTGGGCTTACGCGCGCTGGCCAGGTGGGCCCAGCCGGCCAGCGCCAGGCCGGTGGCGAAGACAAGGGTGCGGCGGTGGTGGATGGGCATGTTGTGCGGCGGATTGTCGTCGCCCGCATGCACACAAATTTGGCCTTCAACCGGTGCCGGGGGCCCGCCGCAGCGCAGCGCTGGCGGCGGTGTCAAAGCGTTTCCACCACTGCGCACCTGGCCGGCGCACCGCCGTGGCGGCATAGCGCAGGCGGTCGAGTGCTTCCAGTTCGGCGGCCACGGCTTCGCCTGCCGCGCCCAGGCTGGCGCGCACACGCTGCGCCCGCGTGCGCGGCGCTTCGTGCGCGTGCACCTGCACCTTCAGCGCGGCCAAGCGTTGCTGCACGCGCCGGTGCAGCCGCTGCCAGGGGTCTTGGCGGTGGCGGTCCCACAGCGCCCAGCCACCCGTGCCGGCCAGGCCAAGCAGCATCAAACCGATGAGCACATAGGCCAGGTCCGCCCAGTTGGGCGCTTCCAGGCCCAGGCTTTCAAGCAGCTTGAATTGCTGCACGCGCGAGTAGTTCATGACCCATTGGTTCCAGCGGTTGTTGGCCGCTTCAAGGGCCACGCGCAACTGCCCCAGCAACTCGGGGTTGACGCGCCCCAGCGCGTTGGCCATCAGGTTGCTGCTGGGCGCCAGGCTGCGGCCGCGAAAAATGCGTTCCGGCGCCACCGCGGCGGTCGGGTCCAGCCGCACCCAGCCGCGGCCGGCCTGCCAGTATTCAGCCCAGGCATGGGCATTGCGCTGGCGCACGACCAGGAAACCATCGACCGGCTCGACATCGGTGCCCTGGTAGCCGGTGACGATGCGCGCGGGCACCCCCAGCGTGCGCAAGATGACCACGACGCTGGCCGCATAGTGTTCGCAGAAGCCCAATTTGCGGCCGAGCCAGAACTCGTCGATGGCGTCGCGCCCATAGGTGCCCGGCTCCAGCGTGTAGCTGTAGCCGCCGTCGCGAATGTGCGCCAGCACCGCTTCCACCAGCGCCGGCGCGTCCGCCTGGGCCAGGCTCGGGCGTTCGCGCAGGGCTAGCGCCCAGGCCAGGGTGCGGGGGTTGAAGCCGCTGGGCAGTTGGGTGAATTCGCGCAGGTCGCGCGTGAGCACCAAGGGCCCATGGCTGAAGGCGGGCCAGGCCACGGCCTCGAAGCGCAGGCGCTCGCTCATGGGTTGGTCCACGGCCCACTGCAGGTCGCTTTGCAGGTGCGGGGTGTAGCCGTCGATCTCGGGCGTGGTGTCCGGCCCGGCCGGCGTGCTTTCCAGCAACGGCAGCACCGTCGTGCGGCTGGGCTCCAGCGTCATTTCGTAGCGCACGGGCTGGCCGCGCAAGCGCAGTTCGGCCGCGGCGCGGGGCCAGTGCTTCGGCGTGCTGCCTTGGCGCGTCCACTCGCGGCCGTCAAAACCGGCCAAGACCGGGCCGCGAAAGTACATTGAGCCCGGCGCCGGGCGCACGCCCTTGAAACGCAGGCGCAGGGCGATCGAGTCGTCGTTCGCCACCGACGCCACGCCACCCATGATGAGGCTGCCTGACAGGCCGGTGCGCCCCGGGCCGTCTTGCGGCACGCCCCATAACGGCCCGATGCGTGGGAACAGCAGGAACAAGGCAATCATGATCGGCGCGCCGAGCAAGGCGGCGCGCGCGGCAATGGCGCCAGCATGGCGCAGCGCCGGGCGGCCCACCGGCATGTGGGCCAGCACCAGCGCCGTGAGCAACCCGGCCACCGAACCGAGCATGGCCAGTGCGGTGAGCAGCGATTGCGAGTACAGAAAGTTCGTCAGCACGACGAAAAAACCGAGGAAGAAGACGACCATGGCGTCGCGCCGGGCGCGCAACTCCAGCGTCTTCAGCGCCAGCAGCAGCACCAGCAGCGTCACGCCGGCCTGCTTGCCC
>JAYUHT010000332.1:0-4657 GCA_043766725.1 Burkholderiales bacterium
CCATGCGGCCGATGTCCATCCAGTAGCCGGCAATCGGGTGGCAGCGCGTGGTGCGCCCAGCGTCCACCAGCTGCTGGAACAGCGTGGGCATGTCGTAGCTGCGCCCCCGCGGCACCATCGCCACCGCTTCGGGTGACAGCACGTACATGCCGGCGTTGACGACAAAGCGCTGCATCGGCTTTTCCTCGATGGCTTCGATGCGGCCTTCGCGTTCGCGTACGACGCCAAAGGGCACCTGCATTTCATAGTCGCGCACCGCCATCGTGGCCTCGGCGCGTGCTTCCACGTGGCGGTCAACCATGGCACCGAAGTCTTCCTTGGTCAGCAGGTCGGCATTCGTCACCACCAGCGGCTGGCCGGGCAATTCCGGCAACAGGCTCAGGGCGCCTGCGGTGCCCAGCCGTTCTTGTTCGCGCAGGTAGCGGATTTCCACCCCGAGTTCGGCACCCTCTCTGAAATGAGCTTCGATCTGGTCGGCCTTGTAGTTCACGGCCATGTAGAAGCGGCCGAAACCTTGGTCGGCAAAGCTGCGCACGATGGTCTCAAGGATGGGCCGTGTACCCACGCGCAGCATCGGCTTGGGCGTGTCGCGGGTCAGCTCTGCCAGGCGCGTACCCAGACCACCGGCCATGATGACGACCCAGTTGTCGCGCACCGGCGTGGCGAAGAAGTCGCCCATGATCTCCAGGCCGACCACGCAGCCTGCTGCGTTCAGCACCGGCATCTGGTGCAGGCTGCGGCGGCGCATGTTGGCGAGGATGTGAGCGCGGTCCTCACCCAGGTGGGCGCAGGTGGGGTTGAGGTGCATCGCCGCGCTGACGGGCTCGGCCAGGGAGGTGCCCTTCAGCAGGCCGCGGCGTATGTCGCCATCGCTCAGCGTACCCAGCAGTCTGCGCTCAGCATCGACCACCAGCGCCATCTGGCAGCCCGTGCGGTCGATCACCTGCAAGGCTTCGCGCAGCGTTGTTTTGGGGCCGACGAGGGACTGTTCCCAGCTCTTCATTGCGGTGTGTTCCTGTTTCGTGCCGGCACGCCGACAAGCACGCCCGCGGCGTGGTCAGCCACCACTGCCGCGCCTATGCCCACCACCACGCCAGCGCCCAGCACGACGCCCTGTCGCACCGTGGCACCAGCGCCCACATGGGCACCAGCGCCCACCACCACGTTGCCGCACAGCACGGCGCCGGGAGCGATGTGTGCGAAGTCACCGACGCGGACGTCGTGTTCAACCACGGCGCGCGTGTTGACGATGACGCCACGGCCGATCTGCGCGCCGGGCTGCACCACGCTGCCGGCCAGCAGCTGGGCGCCAGCGCCCACCAGCGCATGCGCCGAGACGATGGCCGCAGGGTGGCGGACGGTGATGAAATGCCAACCTGCCGCTTCAAGTTCAGCCTGCACCCGGGCCCGCAAAGGCTCACCGGTGCTGCGGCCGACGCCGCCGATGCCATTGGCCAGGGCCACCTCATGGGTGGTGAAACGATGCAGTTCGGCGTCGCCGCCGAGCACCGGCAAGCCCAGCACTTGGGTGTCGGCCTTGGTGAGGTCGGCGTCGACGAAGCCGAGCACCTGACGGCCGCAGGCCAGCAGTGCGTCAGCGACCACCAGCGCGTGGCCGCCAGCGCCCACGATGATGACGGGCAAGGTGCTCACGGCTCGATGGCGTCGTCGATCTCGTGACTGCGGCGGGCGGGCCGGCCCAGCAGGTCCCAGGCCTCCATCGGTGAAACGCCAGTGCCCGGTCGTTTGAAGGCCAGCGCGTCGAAGGCCAGCACTTCACCTCGCGCCAGGTGCCGCGCCGCCACCACGCTGCGCCGCGCCACTGCGCGGTTGCCCATTTCGGCCGCCACCGGTGCCTTCAATGCACGGCCCAGCGCTTGTTCAACCACGCGAATGTCGGCCACCAGCTTGCGCAGCTCATCGGGTTCGAGCGACGCTGCATGGTCAGGACCGGGCAGCATGCGGTCCAGCGTGAAGTGCTTTTCGATCACCCTGGCACCACGTGCCACGGCAGCCAACGCCACCGCACCGCCCAGCGTGTGGTCCGAGTAACCCACCGGCAGACCAAAGGCCTGCGCCATGGTGTCCATGGCGCGCAGGTTCACGGCCTCGGGTGGTGCCGGGTACTGCGTCACGCAGTGCAGCAGCGTCACCCGTTCGCGCAGCAGGTTCTGGCCCTCGGCGCTGCAGCGTGCGCTGTCAAAGTCGGCCCGCCCGCTGGGTGGTCCGTTGCGCGTGAGTGCAAAGGCAATCACCCCCAAAGCCCCTTCAATGTCGGCCAGCGTGCTCATGCCCGTCGACACGATGAGCGGTCGGCCCAGACGTGCGGCTTCGATCAACATCGGAGCGTGCGTGATGTCCCCCGACGGAATCTTCACCGCCGGCATGTCCAGCGTTGCCAGGAAGGCCAGGCTCGCGCTATCAAATGCGGTCGACATGAAGCGGATGCCCCGCTGGCCGCAACGCGCCAGCAGTGTGTGGTGATCGGCGGGGCGCAACTCAAGCCGGCGCAGCATGTCCAACTGCCCACCGTCTTGGCCGGTGTTGACCACCTGATAGTCGGCCTTGCGTGCGCCGGCCGTCACCAGTTGTTCTGCCTTGAAGGTCTGGAATTTGACGACGTCGGCGCCGGCGTCGGCTGCGGCATCCACCAATTGCAGCGCGAGTTCGAGCGAGCCGTTGTGGTTGACGCCCGCTTCAGCGATGAACAGGGTGCGATCAGTCATGGTGTCAGAGCCTGTGAAAGGGTTTGCGCAGCAGCGTCTGGGCGCTGGGCAATGCACGCAATGCAGCAACGATGCGTCCGGCACTCGCACCGTCACCATAGGGGTTGACTACGCCACTGCAGTCCAGCGCCAGCGCACGCGCCAGCGTGCTTGTTATGGCGCGCCGTTGCGCAGCGCAGTGCAGAACGGACGCGGCCGCGAGGCGGCCTTGCTGACGTTCACCAATGTTCACCGTCGCGACGCCGAATGACGGGGCCTCATACAAGCCGCTGGATGAATTGCCGACCACGGCATTCATCTGCGCCATCAGGCTCAGATAGCGAAGCGAACCCAGCGATGTGTGGACGTGCACGCGCCCTTTCAAGCCAGTTACCCAGTGGTCCAAGCGCTGGGCCAGGCCGCGCCCGCCGGTGTCCGCGTTCGGACGCGTGAACCACAGCGTGATGTCGTCGTCAGTGCCTTCAAGTGCTGCCAGCAGCTCAACAAATTCCTGGTCGCCGTTGTCCTGTGCAAGTGTGACGGGGTGGAAAGTGACCAGCAAATTGCGCTGACCGAGCGGCGCGCTCAAAGCGTCTTCCAGGGCCGGCCGCGTCAGCAGCGGACGCCTGCGCAAATGGTCCAGGCCAGGGCTGCCCACCACGTGCACCCGGGCCGGGTCCTCGCCCATCTGGCGCACCCGCTGGGCGGCGCCTTCATTGGTGACGAAGTGCACCTGGGCCATCTTGGTGATGGCATGGCGAATGGACTCGTCGAATGCGCCTTCGGTGACGTCACCGCCGGCGATATGCGCCAACGGTACCTTGTGGATCAGGCAGGCCTGGGCGGCAGCCAGGATCTCGTAGCGGTCGCCGAGCAGCAGCACGACATCGGGTGCCAGCGATTCCAAAGCGTCGGACATACCGATCACACCCAGGCCCAACGACTTGGCCACGCCGCCTGCGGTGTCGCTGGCGAGCAGCATTTCCACGCGGCGGTTGATCGTGAAACCGTCGGCCACGATTTCATCTGCGGTGCATCCGTACTCGGGTGCCAGGTGCATGCCGGTGGCGATGATCTGCAGTTCCACGCCGGCATCGGCATGCAGGTCATGCAGCACCCAGTACAACAAGCCGTACTCGGCGCGGCTGCCGGTGACGACACAAATACGTTGGCGCGGCATGCCGCTTCAGGCGCCGAGTTTGGCGCTGCTGGGAACGTTGACCACCCGCGCCTCCAGCGCTTCAGCCACCGGCACCGGCATGCGCGGGCAGGCGGCGGACATCGGCAGCCGGTGCATCAGTGTCCACAGCGGGCGCGACATGTAGCCGGCCTCATTCAGCGCTGCCAGCAAATCATCACGTTGGGCGGCCTGTTCTGGCTCCAGCACGATGCCGCTGAGCCAGAAGTTGCTCTCGGTGTCTTCCGGTTCAGCCAGGAACTTCACCCCCTGCACACCCGCAAGGGCCAGCTGGTAGCGCGCAGCAAGGCGACGCTTGCGCTCAATGAAACGCGGCAGCTGTTCAAGTTGCGCGCAGCCCAGCGCGGCGTTGAGGTTGGGCAGCCGGTAGTTGTAGCCCACTTCATCGTGCAGGAAGCTCCAGCGGTGCGGCAGCCGCGCCGTCGTGGTCAGGTGTTTGGCGCGCCGCCCAAGATCGGCGTCGTGCGTCAGCACTGCACCGCCGCCGCCCGTGGTGATGACCTTGTTGCCGTTGAAGCTGAGGGCCGCCATGTGGCCGGCATTGCCGGTGTGGCGGCCCTTGTAACGCGCGCCCAGTGATTCAGCCGCGTCCTCGATCAGCACCAGGCGCCAGCGCTCGGAAACGTCGACCAGTGCGTCCAGGTCACAGGGGTGGCCGAATACGTGCATCACCACCAGCGCGCTGATGCGCGCACCGCTGCGGCGGTTGAAGCAGGTGCCGTTCCGCAGTTCTGCAGTGTCGCGCAAGTAGGCG
>JAYUHT010000333.1:0-4629 GCA_043766725.1 Burkholderiales bacterium
GGTCACCCTGCTGGCCTGGCGCAGCGCGGGCATGAGCGATGAGCGCTGGCAGCGCGTTTGCGCCGTGCACGAGGTCGAGATCGACCTCATCCGCGCGCAACTCGAAGCCACGCCCGGGGCTGATTCGTGAGGCTCTCGCTGGCCGCCTGCGAAGCACTTGATGCTGCGCCCAACCCGCTGGCCGCTGCCGCATCGGCCTTCGCGCCCGGCGCACCGGGCACCTTCTACTTCGACGCCAACTCCATCGGCCCCATGCCGGCGGCGGTGCCGCTGCGCCTGGCCGCGTTGTTGAACGACGGTTGGCGCGTGGCGCGGCGGCGCAGTTGGAATGAGGCCGACTGGCTGGCCAAACCCCGTGCGCTGGGTGCCGCGCTGGCACCGGTGGTCGGCGCCGAGGCCAACGACGTGCTGGTGTGCGACAGCACGAGCATCAACCACCACAAGCTGCTGCACCTGGCCTTGAGCGTGGCCGCACCGCGGCGCACCATCGTGATCGAAGACGAGGTCTTTCCGTCCAACCGTTATGCCGCGCAAGCCTTGGTGCAAAGCGGGGTGGCCGAGCTGCGCAGCATCCGCAGTGCAGCCGACTTGGCCGCTGCGCTGGCACCGCGCGATGTGGCCGTGGTGTCGCTCTCGCATGTGGACTACCGCAGTGGCGAGCGGCTGGACATGGCCGTGCTGACGGCTGCTGCGCACGAGCATGGTGCGTTGGTACTGTGGGATGTGTCGCACTCAGCCGGCGCCGTGGCCGTGAAGCTGCGCGACGCGGATGTCGACTTCGCCGTGGGCTGCGGCTACAAGTACCTGTGCGGCGGCCCCGGCGCACCGGCGTTGATGGTTGTGCACCCGCGCTGGCAGGCCGCGGTCTGGCCCGCCCTAGCAGGCTGGATGGGCCATGCCGACACCTTTGCCTTCGCGCCCGATTTCGATCCCGCCCCCGGCATGGCGCGCTTCCAGGTCGGCACGCCCGCCGTGCTGGCCAATGCCGCGTTCGCCGCGGCGGCTGACATCTGGCGTGAGGTGAACATGGCCGCGCTGCACGAGCGCCACCGCAGCCTCACCGAAACACTGGTGCAACTGGTGGATGAGCAATGTGCGCCCCATGGCATGGTGCTGGCCGGCCCGCGCGAGCATGCACGGCGCGGCGGCCATGTGGCGTTGCGCTTTGAAGCGGCAGGGGCCAACGTGAATGCGCTCGGCCAGGCCCTGGTGGCTGCGGGCGTGGTGGTGTCCACGCGCCAACCCGACGCGCTGCGTTTTGGCGCGCACCCCTTGACGACGCAACACGCTGATCTGTGGTGGGCCGTGCAGCGCCTGGTAAATGTCCTGCAAAGCAACGTTTGGCGTGAGCCACGTTTCCAAGGTGCACTGATATGACTGCCCCAAGGCCGGCCGAAGCCGGCCGCTCCCCGAGGGGAGCAAGCAAAGTGGCCAAGCCACATTTGCTTGTGAGAGACGCCGCAACGAGCCGATCCGCCCGCCTGGCAGCAGACATCGGCGGCACCTTCACCGATGTGGTGCTGGAAACCGCGCAGGCGCGCCATTCGTGCAAGGTGCTGACCACGCCGCGCCGGCCTGAACTCGGCGTGATGCACGGCATCGCACGCCTGCTGGCCGAATCGGGCGTGCGCGCAGCAGACATCGGCCTGGTCATTCACGGCACCACGCTGGCCACCAATGCGCTGATCGAACGCAAGGGCGCGCGCACTGCCCTGCTCACCACGGCAGGCTTTCGTGACGTGCTCGAAATGGGCTATGAAAAGCGCTACGAGCAGTACGACGTGAACATCGAACGCCCGCTTGAACTGGTGCCGCGGGCCTTGCGCTTCACCGTGGCAGAGCGCCTGGCGGCTGATGGCACGGTGCTGCGTGAGCTGAGCGAAGCCGGCGTGCGCCAGGCCGCGCGCGCCATGCGCAGCGCGGGCGTGCAGGCGGTGGCCATCGGCTTCATCAACGCCTATGCCTGGCCGGCGCATGAGCAGCGCGCACGCCAGTGGCTGGCTGAAGAGTTGGGGCCTGAGGTCACGCTGTGCTTGTCCAGCGAGGTGTGCCCGGAAATGCGCGAGTACGAGCGCTTTTCAACCACCTGCGCCAACGCTTATGTGCGCCCATTGATGGCCGGTTACCTGGAACGTTTGCGCCGCAACCTCGACGCCGCCGGCTTGAGCGTGCCGCTGCTCATGATGATGTCGGGCGGCGGCGTGACGACGCTGGATCTCGCCCGCCGCTTCCCCATTCGCCTGGTGGAAAGTGGGCCGGCCGGTGGCGCGATATTGGCCAGTGCGCTGGCGCGTGAATGCGGCTTGAACGAGGTGATGGCGTTTGACATGGGCGGCACCACGGCCAAGGTGTGTTTGATCAGCGGCGGCCAGGCCGAACGCGCGCGGCGCTTCGAAGTGGGGCGGGTCTATCGCAACCTCAAAGGCAGCGGGCTGCCGCTGCGCATCCCCGTGATTGAGCTGGTGGAAATCGGCGCCGGGGGTGGCTCCATCGGCCGCGTCGATGCGCTGTCGCGCATCACCGTGGGCCCCGATTCCGCCGGGGCCGAACCGGGGCCAGCGTGCTACGGCCTGGGCGGAGAAGCGCCCACCGTGACCGATGCCAACCTGGTGTTGGGCCGCATCGAGCCCAGCCGTTTTGCCGGCGGCCGCATGGCGCTCAACGTTGCGGCAGCGAACGCGGCCTTGGCTCAGGGCGTGGGCGCGGCACTGGGCCTGAGTGCCACCTGGGCCGCGGCGGGCATCTCGGAAATCGTTGAAGAAAACATGGCCAATGCGGCGCACGTGCATGCCGTGGAACGAGGCAAGGCGCTGCGCAGCTGCACCATGATCGCCTTCGGTGGCGCCGCACCGCTGCATGCCGCGCGCCTGGCGTCCAAGCTGGGCATCAGGCACATCGTGGTGCCGGCCGGTGCGGGTGTGGGTTCTGCAATTGGCTTCTTGCGTGCGCCCGTGGCGTTTGAAGTGGTGCGCAGCGACGCCGGGCGGCTGCGTGGCGCTAGTCTGGCCTCGCGCAACACGCGTTTGATGCAGATGGAAGACGAAGCGCGCGCCGTGGTGGCGCCCGCAGCACAGGCCGCCGGGCAATCTAACCTGAGTTTGCAGGTGACACGCTTGGCCGAGCTGCGCTACGAAGGCCAGGGCCACGAGCTGCGCGTGCCGCTGCCCGCGGGGCCTTTGGATGATGCCGCCGTACAGCGGCTGCTGGCCGACTTTGAAGCCGCCTACGAGCGCACCTACGGCCTGCACATTCCCGGCGCAGAAGTGGAAGTGGTGACCTGGTCAGTCACCGTGGCCACGCCGCCGCTGCCTGGTGCTGTTGCAAACCTAGCTGCTTCGAACGTTGAGGCCACGCCCATCGGCCAGCGCGAAGTGTGGGAGCCCGCGCTGGGCCACGCGCTTAACTTCAATCTGCATTGGCGCTTTGATTTGCCCCCTGGCGCCGCGCTGCCTGGCCCGGCCCTGGTGCTGGAACATGAAACCAGCACGCTCGTGCCGGCTGGGTGGCTCGCGCAGGTCGATAGCCAGCTTCACCTGCACCTTCACCAGCCAAGCCCTAACGCATGAACGCCACGCCAGCACACGGTGACCCGCTGGCCGCCCTTCGCACGCAGGTGATGTGGAACCGCCTGATTGCCGTGGTGGAAGAACAGGCCCAGGCCCTGTTGCGCACGGCCTTCGGCTCGGTGGCGCGCGAGGCGGGCGACCTTTCCGCCGGCGTGTATGACCTGCAAGGCCGCATGTTGGCGCAAGCGGTGACCGGCACGCCGGGCCACGTGAACAGCATGGCCGCCGCGGTGGCGCATTTCATCGAACGCTTCCCATTGCGCAGCATGCGCGCAGGTGATGTCTTCATCACCAACGACCCCTGGCTGGGCACCGGCCACTTGTTCGACTACGTGGTGGTGACGCCGGTGTTCCTGGCCGCGGGCAATGCGCCCGTGGCGCTGTTCGCCTCCACCTGCCACACCATCGACGTGGGCGGCGTGGGCTTCTCGGCCGAAGCGCGCTCGGTGTTCGAAGAGGGCACCTGCATCCCGCACCTGCGGCTGCTGAAGGCGGGGCAACTGAATGAAGACGTGCTGGCCATCATCCAGGCCAATTCGCGCAACCCGGTCGAGGCGCGGGGCGACATCCTCTCACTGGTGAGTTGCAATGAAGTCGGTGCCACGCGGCTGCGCGACATGATGGCCGAGTTCGCCTTGACCGGCATGGACGAACTGGCCGCGCACATCATCGAACATTCGCTGCGGGCCACGCGCGCGGCGATTGCGCGGCTGCCGCAAGGCCGCTGGCGCGCTGCGATGCGCCTCGATGGTTACGAGGCGCCGATCGACCTGCATGCCGAGCTGCACAACGACGGCCAGCGCATCGTGGTGGATTACGCCGGCTCATCCGCCGCCTCGGGTCGCGGCATCAATTCACCCAAGTGCTACACCGACGCCTATTCAGTCTTCGGTTTGAAATGCCTGATCGCCCCCGAGGTGCCCAACAACGCCGGCTCGCTGGAACCGTTCGAGGTGCGGGCCACACCCGGCAGCATCGTTCACCCGCTGCGCCCGGCGCCCGTCACGGCGCGCCACGTGGTGGGCCAGATGCTGCCCGACCTGATGTTCGGTTGCCTGCAAGC
>JAYUHT010000334.1:0-4624 GCA_043766725.1 Burkholderiales bacterium
GCGCCGGCAAGATGCCGGCGCGGGCCGCGCGGTTTAACGAATGATCACAGCCGGCTCAGCTTGCTGCCCACGCTGTGCGCCGCATTCAGCTGCACCCGCAGCGCCGCATTCGGGTTGCTGCGCTCGGTACTTTGGCCCAGGCCGTTAACGAAACGTTCCTGCCACGACGCTGCCTTGGTTGCTGCGCGCGCGGCGTCTTGGCGCTTGTGCGCGTCATCAATCGCCATGGCCACCCAGTCGATGGCCGGCAGCTCGCTGCCTGCACCGGCTTGCCGGCCGAGGGCGGGTGCGGCATCCAGCCCGGCCGCGCCCAAGCCCCAGCGTTCGGGCGTGGCGCGCTGGCCCGCCTGCAAGGCCTCGCTCATCACACCGCCGCCGGCATGACCAAAGCCCATGGCATGGCCCATTTCGTGGCTCAGCACCGAGAGCAAGTCCATCTGCCCAGCCGCGCCGCCACCCACTCGCGCGGTGAGCAGCGAGCCGCTGCCGGCGAATTCGCGGTCGTCTCCCGGCGTCGCATCCACAAACCAGCCTCGGCCTGCAGCGTCCACGTCAATGGTGATGCGCCCGGGCGTGAACTCGCCCAGTTGCGCGCCGGGCAGATCGGCGATCACCACTTCCAGCGTATCGAGCCAGGCCAGGTGCGAGGCGTCTTCCACACGTGCCCACCGAGCCCGCGCTGCGCTGGCCAGGGCGGCCAGCTGCGCATCGTTCACGCTGGCGGCGGCGCTCAGGGTGACCGTGTCGCTGGTCACCACCGCTGCCTGCGCCGCAGGCACGGCGGCGTCGTTCGTCTTCACCGTCACGGCGTCGAAGCTGGCCGCCGCGCCCTTGGTGAACAGGCCAAAGCGCCCATCAACCCCCACGGCATTGAAGACAAATCCCACCGCAGCCTGGTCATTCAGCGTGACGCTGACGCTGGAGCCGCGCGCCACCACACCGAGCTTCACATCCACGCCCGCGGCCAGCGTGCTCTTGGCCAGCGCGGCGTCAATGAACCACCCGGCCGCGGTGCGGTGGCCGATCATCACCTGTTTGCTCACCACATCGACCGCGGCGAACTTGAAGTCGGTGTCGCTGTAGCGGTCGAACACGATGCCGGCGCGCCCAGCGGTGTTGAAGCTGGTGCTGATGTCGAGCAACGAAGTGACTTGAAGCTGCGTCACCCCGCCCAGGTTGAGCAACTGGATGGCCGTGTCGTTGGGCGCCACGGCGCTGGCACCCACACGCCCGCCAGCCACCGCCGCCCAGGTGCCTGTGCTGGAGCTAACGACCGAGGTGAGCATCGCGCCCTTGCCGGCCGTGAAGTCATCGGCCTTGGTGACCGTGGCCGAGGGCGGCACGATCTGCACCGCGATGTTGTCCATCGCGCTGCGCGACTTGTTGGAGCCAAAGCCCACCAGGCCCCAGTTCAGGCCATAGGCGTAGCCATCGACCACGGTGGGCGTGAACACCTGGCTCAGCGACGTGCTGTTGTCGAGCGTGACGGTGACCGTGAGGCCGTTCACCGCCACGAAAACGTTGTACCAGGTGTCGCTCTTCACGCTGCCGGTGACAACGGTTGACTTCAACACCTGCCAACCCGCGGCCGTACGCTGGCCGATTTCCAGCTTGTTGGTGGCCGCATTCACGCCGGCAAACCTGAAGCTGGTGGGGCTTTGGTAGTCGAACACGACGTAGCTGTTCGCGTCCCAGCCCGCGGTGGGCTTGACGATCTTGATGGTGGCCAGCACTTCGTAGTACGACGGCAGCGCATCACCCACTTGGTACACCGCCACGGCGTCGGCCTTGTTGGACGCCGCATCCACTTGCAAGGCCCCGCCCGTGACCTGCCAGGCGCCACTGTCGGGCGCCAGGGCTTGCAAGGCGCCGTTGTTGAAGTCGGCACTGCGCAGCACGTCGCGCTTGCCGCCAGGGATGTTGCCGGCCTGCGGGTCGGCCGGCGCACCGGTCTGGTCTTTCCAGGCCGGGTCTTGCTGGCGCACCACGCCTAGTTCCGCATTCGGTTCGCCATTGCGTGGGTCGCCCACGCTGCCCAGGGTCTGGTCAGCGCCATCGGCCTTGCTCAGGGCGTACAGGAATTCTGCCAGTTGCGGCTGCAGAGTGCGGCTCACGGTGGCCTGGCCGAAGGGTGCGAAGGGCACCAGATAACTGTTGAATTCACCGACCCAGTCGATCAAGCGGTCGCCGCCTGTGTTGGCAATGAGCACATCGCGCCCAGCGCCGCCATAAGCCCGGTCTTCGTAGCTGGTGTGGGTGTCGGGCACGTCGTTCAAGCCACCAGCGGTGTCCTGGTTGTCGTCGACGTTGAGCAGGTCATCACCCCAGCCACCGTACAGAGCGTCGCGGCCTGTGCCACCGACCAGCCAGTCGTTGCCCAGATCGCCGAAGATCTTGTCTTCGCCGTCGGTGTTCAGGTGGGTGGTGCCGGTGTAGGTGTCCAGCGGCCCTTCCAAGACATTGAAGTTGAGGACGAAGTTGGCAATCTTCGTCATCGGCGTGTATTCGAGATACGCCGCAAATTCGCCACGCAGAGTGCTGTACTGCAACACGTCGCCCGCATTCACTGGCGCGGCATACACCAGGGGCAAGGCTTCAGCGCCAGACATCGCGTCGTCGCCCGAGCCGCCGTGCATGAAGTCGTTGCCCCAGCCACCGAACAGAATGTCGTCGGCCAGCGGCGCATCGAAGGTCATGTCTGCACTTTGCGGCGCCACGTTGAACGGCGTGAGATCAACCGCCTTGAGCAGCGTGCCGGCCACATTGATGTCCGCCTGCTGCACGCTGCCTGGCGTGCTGATGTGAATGGGCACGCTGGGCGCCGTCACGCCATTGAGCAGCTCAACTGAACCGTTACGGCTGGTGAGAATGCGGCCATCGTCGCCCAGCACGCCGTCGTCGCCCGTGCCGCCGCTGATCCAATCGTGGCCCCAGCCGCCGATCAAGTCGTCGTCCTGGCCTTCACCGAAGATGACGTCGTTGCCCGTCATGCCGTAGATGAAGTCGTCGCCCGATTCGCCATGCAGTTCATCACCGGCGCCAATGTCGCCGCCGTTGGCAGTGAGGCTGATCCGGCCAGGCGCGTAGTCGATCAAATCTGCCGCGCGCACCACGATCTTCAGGCCGCCTGCGTAGTTGTCGTAGGTGAATGCTCTATAACTTGAGCCTGAAGCGGCATTGGCAGCCGCCGTCACAGCGCGCAGGATGTTGCCGTTGTCACCCAGGATCATGTCGGCGTCGCGTGCATGGCTGGTGTCGCCTTCATCCACCACGTTGCCGGTTTCGTTGCGCAGCAGCTCGGTGCCGGCGCCGCCGAAGATGCGATCGACGCCATCCAGGCGTTGGCTGCGCAGCGTCAAGCTGAACAGGTTGGAACTGCCGCCGATGAGGTCGTCTTGGCCCAGGTTGCCGAAGAGAATGTCGTCGCCGGCATTGCCTTCGATGTAGTCGTCGCCATCGCTGGCGCCTTCGTACGATGGCGTCAACACCAATGCGTTTGCACCGTTGCGGCTGACCGTGACGGCACCCGCGGCGAAGTCGATGTCGCCATCACCCTGAATGGTGTCGTTGCCGAACTGGCCGAAGATCTGGTCGTCTTCCGCGCCGCCCGCAATGTAGTCATTGCCCGAGCTGCCCACGCTTGCCGCGGCGTCGTGGTCAAGCAGCGTGATCTCCCAGTTCGCCCAGCCCGGTGTGCCCATGGCCGCCGGGAAGCTCTGCGCCACGGCGCCGGTGGCCACGCTGCCGTCGTTGTAGAGCACCGAGGCCGCAGTTCTGAAGCGCGGGTTGCTGAAGTCGTTGAGGAACAACGCGCCCGTGCGCAAGAGCGCCACGTTGTCACCGAAGATCAAGTCGTCGCCCGTGCCGCCGTCGAGCTTGTCGCCCAGCGCGCCGCCGGCCATCACGTCTTCGCCGGCGTCGCCATAGACCGTGTCGATGCCGCCCAGCGCATCGTTGGCGGTGGTCAATTCGAGTGCGTATTCCTTGAACGCCACGGCCGCGCCCAGCTTGGTCACGGTCACGCTGCCGAGCTTGATGCTGCCGAAGTCACCCAGCACAAGGTCGTCACCGCCATTGCCGTGCACCAGGTCACCCAGCGCACCACCGATGACGATGTCGTCGCCAGCATTGCCGTTGATGGTGTCCACGTTACCCAGGCCGGTGTCGGTGCTGCGCATCTGGTCGAGCGTGAGCGGGTCACCGTCATAGGGCGCGCCGCTCAGGTTGAACTCGAACACGCCCTGGTCGCCCAGGATCTTGTCGTTGCCGTCATTCAGGCTGGCCACCAGGGCGTCACCATGCATGGTGTCGCCGCCCACGCCGCCGAGCATGTAATCGCCCTTGGCGTTGCCGCTGAGGGTGTCGGCGCCGCCGCTGCCTTCAGTGGTGTCGGTGGTGGTCAGGCGCACCACGCGGCCGGCCATTTGCAGCACGATGGCGTTGTCGCCCATCAGGTAGTCTGCGCCGTCGCTGGCGCCGGCACTCGCGGTGGCGTCATCGCCATAGACCGTGTCGTTGGCAGTGCCGCCCAGCATGATGTCGGCGCCGGCGTTGCCGGACATCACGTCAACGCCACCCAGGGCGGCATTGATTTCGCTGGTGATGAGGTCGAGCGTGGCCAGGT